>CAZHEW010000279.1:3515-5052 GCA_964531815.1 uncultured Verrucomicrobiota bacterium | reverse complement strand
CCGTATCAGACCAACGGTGGCACGATTTCCGTGACCTTCACCAACATCTCGCCAAACAGCAATCAGTTCTTCCGACTGCACAAGCCATGAACCCAAGAAAGAAGCGCAATATGAAAACCAGACTCAACCTGCTTTGGACCGTTGTATTCAGCGGTATCGCAGCCCCGCTGTTCGTCTCGGCGCAAAGCGCAACCTTGCTCACCACGATCCCCAATCCCACGCCGGCAATCAGTGACCGTTTCAGCTACGCGGTGGCGGCTGTAGGCAACGACCGGCTGCTTGTGGGCGCGTACGGAGACGACACAGGCACCATGAATGCCGGGGCGGCGTATCTGTTCAGCACCAACGGCACCTTGCTGACCACCTTTACCAATCCCGCGCCGGCGTACGGCGACCAGTTTGGCCAATCAGTGGCAGCGTTGGGCAACGACCGTGTGCTCGTGGGAGCGCACCTCGACGACGCAGGCGCGCTGTCGGATGTCGGGGCAGTGTATTTGTTCCGCACCAACGGCACGTTGCTGACCACTTTCACCAATCCGACCCCGGCGTATTACGACTACTTCGGTTACGCGGTCGCCGCGGTGGGGACTGACCGCGTGATTATTGGCGCGTATCAGGACGACACGGGCACGACGACGGATACCGGGGTGGCGTACCTGTTCAGCACCAACGGCACGTTGCTGACCACTTTCACCAATCCGGCGCCAGCGCTCAACGACTGGTTTGGGCGGTCGGTGGCGGCGGTGGGCAGCGACTGCGTGGTCGTGGGCGCACCACTCGATGACACGGGCGCGCTGTCGGATGTCGGGGCAGTGTATTTGTTCCGCACCAATGGCGCCTTGCTGGCCAGCTTCACGAAGCCGGTTCCGGTGTTCTACGACTACTTTGGCCAATCGGTGGCGGCGGTGGGCAGCGACCGGGTACTTATTGGCGCCTATCAGGCGGACAAGGGGGCCACGGATTCCGGGGTGGCGTATCTTTTCAGTACGAACGGCGCCTTGCTGACCACTTTCACCAATCCAACCCCGGCGGCGGCCGACTACTTCGGCTACGCGGTGGCGGGGCTCGGGAGCGACCGCGTGGTCATTGGCGCGTATCAGGACGACACCGGTTCGAACAATGCCGGGGCAGCGTATGTGTTCAGCACCAGCGGCACCCTGCTGACTACTATGACGAATCCCACTCCGGCAGCCGAGGATTTCTTCGGCTGGTCGCTGGCGGCGCTCGGCAACGACCGCGTGCTCGTGGGCGCGCATCAGCACGACGTGGGCGTGCGAGATGTCGGGGCGGCGTATCTGTTCAGCATTCCCACGGCAAGCGCGCCCGACCTTGCCGTCACCCGGAGCAACAATGCCGTCGTGGTGTCGTGGCCGCGAACGGCGGAGGGCTGGGTGCTGGAGTGGACCAATGTCCTGCGGCAGGTTTCAGCGCCCTGGCCGCAAATTCCGCCGCCCTACCAGACGAACGGCCCAAACCTCCAGCTCACCGAGGCGGCGCCGGTTGGCAGCAAGTTCTACCGCCTGCACAAACCGTGAAC
>CAZHEW010000279.1:0-3415 GCA_964531815.1 uncultured Verrucomicrobiota bacterium | reverse complement strand
TCACCGAGGCGGCGCCGGTTGGCAGCAAGTTCTACCGCCTGCACAAACCGTGAACCAGGCGAGGAACTCGCCAGGAGGAATCAGGCTCGATCTGGCCGGAACCGTAGCGCTCAGCGCCGGCGTGTCAGAATGTCAGAGCTTCCAGGGCGACAGGACTTGGGTCGTGGGGGCAAACTTCACGGCGCGATACTGCGGCCAGGGACAGCAAATCACCGCCAGCTTGATGTCGGCCCGCTGCTGGAGCGTGGCCGGGTCAGCCAGGTAATCGAACTCGTGCACACTGGGCGCGATGTTCGGCCGGGCGCCGTAGTCGTGCACCACGACTTTATAGCCGTTGCGTTTGAGTTGCTGCGCCAGAAACAGCCCTGCCGCTTCCTCGGTAATGTAGGTGTCGGGTTTGTAGGTCAGCCCCAGAACGGCCACGGTGTCACTCTTGCTCACCCGCTTCTGGACCTTTTCGAACAAGTCCTGATTCGCCCGGTGATTCACCTTGTCCGACGCTTCGGCCAGCGGCGCTTCCAGGCCCAGTTGCCGGGCGGTATAAGCGAGCAGCCGGTTGTCGCGCGGGAAACACGGGCCGCCGTAGCTTAAGCCGGCCCGCAGGTACTTGCGGCCTATGCGGTTGTCACTGCCGATGGCATCGAGTACGTCGTGGATGTTGGCCTTGGGGAACTGCTCGGCGATCATGCGCAACTGGTTGGTGAAGCTGATCTTCATCGTCACGTAGCTGTTGACCGAGATTTTGGTCAGCTCGGCGCTGACGATGGACATGCGGGCGATGTTCGGCTGGTTCTGGTTGTACTGCTTGTACATTGCCTCCAGCACCGCGCCGCTTTGCGGGTCGGATTGGCCGATGAGCACCATATCCGGTTCGAGCAACCCCTTCACGACGTTGCCCAGGGCGATGAACTCGGGGTTGTAGCATACGCCGAAGTCACGTCCGCAGACGCCGCCGATTTCACGCTCCAGCATCGGAATGAGCACGGTATCCACCGCGCCGGGGGTCGTGGTCGAACTGCAGACAAACAGGTGGCCCTGCTTGCCCTTCTCGCGGACAGCCGCGGCCACTGGCTGCATGGCGCGCAGCAGGAACTCGTTGGAGAAACTTCCATCCGGCAGGCTCGGGGAAGGCGGAATGAAGAATGTCACGTCGGTGGCGACCGCTTCGCGATAGTCCTGCGTGGCGCGGAGCCGCGCCTTGCCCGCGGTAATCGTCTCCGCCAGGAGCGGTTCCTCGACTGGCGGCTGGCCCACGTTGATCTTCCTGACCTTCTCCGCGTCAATGTCAATGCCGACAACCTCGAACCCGCGCTGGGCCAAGGTAGCCGCGATGCAGGCGCCGAGCTTGCCTAGTCCGCAAACAGAAGCTTTCTGGATTGGTTTCATTCAGTTAGTCAGTTAACCTATTGGACGACTGGCGAAGGTCAAGCGCGAAGCCGCCCTTCGGCGCCCGCGCACTGGCTCGCCCGCCGGTTGGTCTGAACTTGAGTTTTATGACACCGAACCTTGACAAGATAGACGATGCGATCCTGGCGCTCTTGCACCTGACCAGTTTTACGGAAGGCAGCGGAGCCCTGAAATCAACGCGCGCCTGGAAGGGACACGACTGGGATGCGTTGGCCCGCCTTCACGCCAAACGCTATATTAGCAATCCCGTGGGCAAGGCCAAATCGGTCATGCTCTCGGACGAAGGGAAGACCCGAGCCGAGGAGTTATTCCGCCGCTTGTTTTGTGATTGAAGCGCAAAGATTAACGGAGGTTCTCCCCGGCATGCTGGGCGCCGTTTTACATGATGTCTGAAGCACAGGAAATCCGCCAACTGATTACCTCCGTGTTCCGCGCCTGGGACAGGGCCGGCATTGACTTTCTCATCCTGCGGAATTATGAGGGGCTGCCCAACTACGCGACCAGCGACATTGACGTGCTGGTGGCGCCGGACCAGCGGCGGCGCGCGGAAGAGACGCTGGTGGCGGCGGCGGCGGCAGCCGGCTTTCGCCTGCACAACCGCGCTGAGTTCATGCCTGTGGCCCTCTACTTATCGAGCCGGCAATCCAATGCCCAGGCGCACTTCGATTTGTTCATCGCTTCGAAGTGGCGCGGATTTGATTTCCTCAGTTGCCGGGGGTTTCTCGGGCGGAAAGTCCGGCGTGAATTATTCGCCGTGCCTCATCCTGCGGACGAAGCCGCCACCAGCCTGCTTTCTTTCCTGATCTATACCGGCAAGGTGAAGGAGAAATACCGGCCGTTCATCGCCGCCACTTTCCGCGCGGAACCGGCGCCCGTCATGGACCTGCTGGCGCGGACCTACGGTGCCGCGCACGCGAAGTTCCTCCTGGCCGCCGGAGCCGAGGAACGGTGGCCGGCGATCGAGGTTGCCACTGGCGCTTTGCGGCGGACTTTGATGGTTCGGCAATTGACACGGCATCCCTGGCGGACCATACGGTCGTTATTGACCGATGCGTGGCGGCTGTGCCTGCGGTTCCTGCGTCCGCCGGGTTTGACCGTCGTGCTGTGCGGCGCGGACGGCTGCGGCAAATCCACCATCGCCCAGGCCATGATCGCCGGGCTCGACTGCACGTTCAGTCCACTGAAGGGGCGGCATTTTCATTGGAAGCTGCCGGTGTTCTCTGCGAAGCGAAGGGCCGCCCGCGGGGCTGCCACCGACCCGCACGGCCAGCCTGTGCGGAATCGGCTCGCTTCGTTTTGCTATTTCTTGTTCCACTGGCTGGAGTTCTTTCTGGGCTCGCATCTCTGCTTCCGGCCCCTGACTTTCCGGGGTGGCCTGGTGCTCGTGGATCGGTTCTATTATGACTTCTTTGTGGACCAGCGGCGCTACCGATTGAGAGTGCCGCAGAGCATCGTTCGGCTGGGCTACGCTTTCTTGAAGAAGCCAGATCTGGTGGTGCTGCTCGATGCGCCGGCGGCGGTATTGCAGAGCCGAAAACAGGAGGTTCCACTCGCCGAGACGGAACGGCAGGCTCGCGCTTACCGGGTGCTGGTGGAGAGCCTCAGCAACGGCCGCGTCATCAACGCCGCCCAATCGGTCGAGAAGGTGGGAGCCGAGGTTAACCGGGCGATCCTGGATTTCATGGCGCAGCGGGCGCACAGACGCCAGAGCGACAAGACCGGCGGCTCCCAATCCTCCACCGAGCTGGAAAGAGCTTAGCTTTACCCTCATGCCCTCACCGCAGAACTTCTGGGAAGACCTGTTCGCCACTCCGGCCGGCGGCGCGCGGATCGAAATGCGAATGGTGAGCAAGCACGGGCGGCCGTTGCTGTTGCTGCCCGGCCAGCGGCGCGCCGCAGCGGTGTCGCTGAGCCTCTATCCGGCGCAGACGCCGCGCGCGCGCGTCGCCAGAACCGTTTTGCTCTGGCTGCTCCGGTCGGCGCTGCCGTTTGGGACGAAACGGATCGG
>CAZHEW010000278.1:0-5128 GCA_964531815.1 uncultured Verrucomicrobiota bacterium | reverse complement strand
GTGTTGGCCGTGTGCGAATGGGAGTCTGAGGACGACGCGGTGCTCGGCGGATTGATGCTGTGCGTATGGGCCGCCTCCGCGCCGCTGGTGGCGGCCGTGGTGGTGTGGGTGTGCGCGCCCGCGCTGCCGCTTTCCACCGAGCCGACGGCCGTATCGTGGGTGTGGCTCGCCGCGCCGCCGGTGTCCCCCACGGCATAAGCGCCCGCCGCGCCGACGACGAAGCGGTCGCGCAAATCCGGCGTGCCGCTGCCGCCGTCGCACAACGCCCAGCCGGCGGGAATATTGGCGCTGGTGCCGGACCAGATGATAATGCCGCCCTGGGGCACCATGAAGAACTCGGTGCCGCCGACGACATTTTTGATGACGCCGGTAAAGGTGTTGGTGCCGTCCAAACGCGCCACGTTGGCCGAGAGCTGCGAGTCCTGGATGGCGCCGGTGAAATTGGCGGCCTGGATGGCGTAGGGCGCCGAGGTCAGCGGCTGCCGCGGGCTCAAGGTCAGGAAATCGTCCGGGCTGCCGTTGGTGCGCACGCCGATTTGGAGCCAGCGGTCCGCCCCCGGGAAGGCGCTGGTGCCAAAGTCCAATTGCAGCGTCACCAGGCCGTTGGCCACCGGTACATTGAGGTTCGTGAGGGTGCTGCCGATCTGGCTGCCGGCCACGGCGTCATCGAACAGCATAAATGTCAGGTCGAAGTTGCCGGTGGTCGAAGTCCCATTGAAGACCAGGCGACCCTGGTAGGTGAAGATTGTTCCCTGGGCCGACGCCGAGTAGGCTCCCGCGAGGGAGCCGAGCAGGACGACCAGGAACACCGAGGCAAGGATTCTCTTGGGATTCATAATAGAACTGGCGTTGTTGTTTGTTGTTGTTGTTTAAACCGACTGCGTATCAGGGCACGGCCGAATGATAGGCCGAACGATAGTAACGGCCCGGGTAATTGGTGGCGTCCAGGTCAACGTAATTCCACAAACCGTCGGGGTTTACCCGGTTGGTTGAGAGCGTCACCCAGTTGGTCGGCGGCGCCACCGCGGTCGCGGCCTGGACCAAATAGAACCAATAGGGGATGCCGGCAAAAAAGACTTGCTTGTTGCCGTCCGGCAGAGTGGTGATGGCCAGCGCGTTGGGCGCCGTATCGGGGGATCCCCAGATCACCATTTGCACCTGGCCCAGCCCCAGGCCCTGATAGCCGTCTTTGACGCGGTAGGGGAACCGGTCGGTCACATTCGGGTTCCCCGTGGCGGTCTGCGGATCGTAGAAGATGCGCGGGGGCGTGACGGTGATGGTTGCTCCGTTGGTGCTGGGCGAACTCGTGCTGGCAAAGAGGGGAATCTCGCGGTCCCAGTCCAGCGCGTTGGTCATCAGGTGGGAGATGAGGATCTTGTGCGAAAGGTCCTTGGGCCGGGGAAAGACGGCCAGCCGCGCCAGCGGCGTCAGGTTCCCGCTCAGCCGGTTCCAGAAACCGGACTGCACGGCGAAGTCGCCGCCGATCGAGAGGCTCGCGTCCGACTGCCCGGCGGTGCCATAAATGGCCCAGTCGCCGCCCCGGCTCTCGCCGCCGCCGGCGTCCGCCGTCGCCCAGCTCAAGTCAAAATCCCCGCCGCTTTGGGCTCGGACCCTGGCGGGACCTCCGACGAGCGCCAGCAGCAGCGCGACGAAGATGACAGACGGAGCTCGCATTTCATGTGCCATGCTTGAGAGTACTGTTGCGCAGGTCATACGAATTCAGTTTAACGAGTCTAGGCTGCCGAAATGTCCCTTCAGGCGGGCGAGTTGGTTCGCCGAAACATGAGGCTCGATCTTTTTGAGCAAGGCCCCACGCGTCTCACGCTCCTTCTGTTGCAGGAGCGCGGCATGGTCGGCGCGGTCGCGGCTCTGGTCGTTCGCATCGTGCAGTTGATGCAAGGCGTCCTCGAAGTACGGCCGGACCGATTCGCCCAGCTTGTAACCCATCACCAGGAGCTCCCAATCCCAAGTCTTCAGGAGCATATACTCTTTTTCGTCGAGGTTCCAGCCCAAGAACCGCTTGGTGGGAAACAACTGTGAGCCTTTCAAACCCGGCTTGGCCTTATCATAAAACGCCAGTGACAATTCCTGGCTGCGTTTCTCCATTTGGGCCAGGCTTTGCGCGTCTGAGGCGAGGCCCGCTCGCAGATCTCGGAGCTGAGCGGCGCATCGCTGGAAGAGGGGTTCCAAAGCAGCCGATTGCTGTTTGTCGAGGCCCGCCTGCGTGCTGTAGGCATCCCAGTTCCAGCGGGAAAGAACGAAGTCGAGCTGACCTTCAAGCTTAAGCTCGGCTTGCGCCGCACGGACCGCTTGTTTGAAGCGCTGCGCGTCTTCCACCACGTTGGCCAGGACGGCCGGCTTGGGCGGTGCAGGGTTTTCAGCGCGCGCGATAGATTGAGTCGCTTGTCGCTGGGTTGCGGCCGCCACGGACGTTTCAAGCTGCCGCATCTTCTGCTCCAGCGCTTCGATTTGAGCCTTGGCCGTTTTGAACGCTATGACTCCCACCCCCACGGCTATTACCAGCCCTGCGCAAATCAACCAGCTTTCTCTTCGCATAATTTTCAGTTCGCCTGGGGGGGCGCGGCTTGTCAGCGGCTCAGAGCTTCATGATGTAGCAGAGCGCGTAGTAAGGCGGACGCGAATCCGAACTGGAGGAGGTGATCGTGCCGATACTCACCGAATGGGTGTGAGCGCCTTGAGAATCCGTTCCCAGCGCTGGGATGCTCAGGGCTGGGACCGAATGGGAGTGCGAACTCCCAGCGGCTGAAGTAACAGCAGCCACATCAACCGTGTGAGTATGCGCGTCCGAAGTGGTGTTTCCGCTCCACGCGTAGGGATCCAGCACTTGCCCGTTGTTGCTGCCGGTGTCGAGGACAATGAAATAGTGCGTGTTGGCGACCGTGCCGCTTAGAACAACATCCCTGCGGAAAGCGAAAGTGTTGGCTGTGTGGGAGTGGGAATCCGAACTAGTGGTTGCAACACCGGGGTTGACGCTGTGCGTGTGCGCTGCTTCTGCGCCGCTAGTGCCCGTGCCAGTAGAGCTGGCTCCGGTGGTGTGCGTGTGCGCACCGGCTGAGGCCGCGGTCGGAGTTCCGATGGCAGTGGCGTGTGTGTGGCTAGTCGCACCGCCGGCAGCCCCAACGGCATAGCTACTCCCGGCGCCGACGACGAACTTGTCTCGCAAATCAGGTGTGCTGTTGTTACCGTCGCACAAGGCCCAACCACTCGGGATGCTGCCTGAGCTGCCGGACCAGAGAAGGACGACGCCCTTGGGGACCATGAAGAATTCCACGCCGCCCACGGTGGCCTTGACTTCGCCGGTAAAGTTGTTCGCCTGGTCCAGCTTGGGGACGTTGGCCGAGAGCTGGGAGTCCTGGACCACACCGGTGAAGCCGGCGGCTTTGACCGCGTAGGGGGCGGCGGTCAACTGCTGGCGCGGGGTGAGCGTGGTGTAGCCACCCGTGAGATTGGTCCGCACACTTAATTCCAGCCAGCGGTCCGCGCCCGGGAAACCGCCGGACCCGAAGTCGAGGCTGACGGTGAACAGACCGTTGGTAACCAGCGTGCCTTCCCTGGTGATGGTGCTGCCGATCTGGTTTCCGCCTTCGAGGGCGTCGAAGAGCGCGAAGGTCAGATCGAACAGGCCGTTGGCCTGGTAGTTCTGGAAGGTCACCCGGCCCTGGTAGGTGAACGCGCTGCTTTGAGCCGCCACCGGCAGGGAGCTGACGAGCAGTCCAGCCAGGGCCAGGCAGCACGAATAACGGAGGAGATGCTTAATATTCATAATGGGCATAAAGGACGGGCGGGCATTAATACGACGGATAGACCGCGCGGTAGAACCGGCTCGGCTGGGTCGGGTCGGACTCGACGAACTGGAAGACCCCCACGCCAAACCCCTGGTCGGTTTCCGGGGCGGTTAGATTGATCACCTTGGCCCAGGACGACGGGACGAGGTCAGCGGTGGCTTGAATGGTGTAAGTGAAGCCGGGCACGCCCGAATAGCGGGCGACGAACTGGCCGCCGACCAGCAGCGGCCCGTAAACGAGACCGGGCGCAACGGCTTCGGGCGAAAGGACAGCGACCAGGACGGTGTTGGCGGTCAGGCCGCCGCGTCCGTCACCGACGATATAGCTGAACGCGTCCATTCCCGTGTAGCCGGCCGCGGGATGATACTCGATAGTGCCGGCGGCGAGCGTAACGGTTCCGCCATTGGTGCTGGTCGGGCCCGCGTCGGTGACGCTCAGCGGATCGTTGTCGGGATCAGTCACCACGGCCAGGCACTGCGCCGAACTGACGAGCAGCGGCTGGTCCTGCAGCAGATAGAAGCTCAGGTTCGTCTGCGCGACCGGCGCGCGGTCCACCATCACGAGGAAGGAGCATGTGTTGGTGTTGAGGCTGCTGTCGTAGGCGTAACCATTGACGGTGTTGGTGCCGGCGGCGAAGAATGAGCCGCTGGCCGGCTCGCTGACCACCGTTGGGTTGGCGTCGCATTCATCGGCCGCCGTGACGGTAAAGCTGACGTTGGCGCCGAGCGGGTCGGTGGTCACGATCGAGAGATCCGCCGGGCAGGTGATGGCCGGCGGCGTGGTATCCACCACAAACACGGTGCGCGTGTTGGTGGCCGACTTGCCGCAGGCGTCACTGGCGACGTAGCTGATGCTGTAAGCGCCCACGGCGTTCGGGTCCACGGTGCTGTTAGTGGCCAGGGACAGCGGCCCCGGGCAGGCCGCGGTGGCGGTGGCGCCCGGATCAGTAAACGCGGCGTGGCACTCGTGGGTCAGCGGATTGTCGCCCAGGAGTGTTATCTCGGGCGGCGCCACGCTGACGACCAGCGCGCCGTTCCAGAAGCCGCCCTCCATCACCCAATTCCCGGCGGCCAACGTCCCGGCCTCGGGTTGTCCGATGGTGCCGGTGAGTTCCCAGGCGCCGTTGGCGCTCGCGCCGCCGCCGCCGGCCACTTTGGCCCAGCTCAGGTCATACGGCCCGCCGCTTTGGGCCCAAGCCTCGCCGGAGAGCAGCAGCCCGAGCAACATCGCCGCGGCAAGCCGGCCAGGCGCGGCACGCCTCATTGAGGCGGGAAGGAGGTTCTTGCCGGGAGAAAGCGAGCGGGAGCAATTGATATAATTGA
>CAZHEW010000277.1:0-5134 GCA_964531815.1 uncultured Verrucomicrobiota bacterium | reverse complement strand
TGCGCGGCAGGCGAGCCGAGCCAGGCGAGCAGGACGGTGTGCGCAAAGGGCGACGGCCGCTTCATCAGCACGGGCAGCGAGTATCCGTAAACTCGCGGCGTGGCGCCGTCGTTGGATGATGCGTGCGATGCTTGCCGCATCGGCTGGCGCGCCACCGCTCGCCCCAAGCCGCCCTTGAGCTGCTGGGCAAGCAGTTCTCTATAGGGGCTGGGGACATTCCCCGGCTGCACGGCAAGCGCCTTGGGGAGCTTGCCACCCAGGCTGCCCAAATCAACGATCCAGGGATTGAGGGCCACTGGCCGGACAGGCTTGAAGTCCGGCTTGATCCGCAACGCCTCCATCAAAACCTTGGCGGCCGGCACGAGCGCGTGCAACGTGGTGGTGCGCATGCCCCGCCGCGCGCGCGCCAAGTGCTTGCTCGCGGCCTTGGCATCAGCGGGATCGAAGGGGGCAACGCCAAAATACTCATCGAACAGACGCATCTTGTCCGAAGCCGACGTGCAGGGGCCGTCCACGACCCCACCGGCATGGCCGAGTGAGATGTTGTGCCCTTCGGCGAATGCCCCAGCCACGAACACCAAGATCGGCTTCGAGTACTTGCGCTGAGTCATGAACCCGATGGCGTCCCGCTCGTAAGTGCCGCCGGACTCGACGTACAGAACAACCATCCGCGTTCGCTTGTCCTTCTCGGCCAAAGCAAGGAAATCTCTCAGCGGCGTCAAGATGAGCGGATCCTTGCCCGTCGAGATACCGAACGACACCCCCAAGCCGACCGACTGGAGGTAAGTGGCAATCGTATTCACCATGTTGCCTGAGTTCGAGATGATCGTCGCGCTCCCTGGCCAGAATGATTCGCCAGGCGCGTCGCCACCCACTGCCCCCACCCGGACGCCCGCGGGAGCGTTAATGACACCCAAGGTATTGCACCCAATGATGTCCATGCGGGCCAAGTCGCACAGGCGCCTGAGTTTGGCAGTCACCTCGACCGACACGTGTTCGGTCACAACGAAGATGGTCTCGACGATCCCCTCACCGTTTTCAACCACTTCCTTCACATCACCGTAAACGGCATCGGGAGGAGAATAGACGACCACCTTGTTGGGCCGTTCCCTGGTCGACAGGCCTTTCAGGAGATCCTCGAACTGGCCAAACACGCGGATGTCCCGTCCGCGGGGCACCTTGATGAGCTCATGGTCTCTACCTAAAGCCCATCCCCCTACAATGTTGTCGCAATACCGCTGCGAAACAATGCTCACCTCCATCGCCTCCCGGCCGGTCACATTGGAGACGGCCACGCGGTCACCTTTGTTCAGAATACTGGAGAGGGAAGTCGCGATCATAGACGGCCTTTCTGCTTGAGCCGTTCGCATGCGCGCATGACCGAAACAGCATATTCCGCCACGAGCGTAATCGGGGTGTCCGGGCCAAAGAACACATAGGGCAGGCGCAGGTTGGTTAGCGTCTTGCTCAGCGCCACCATGCCCTGTACCAAACGGGCACCGCCACGCCCCACCACAACCGGAATCGAAACCGGGCCCTTGGCATCCACGCATTCCTGGAGCGCGTCCGCGATGGCGGAAAAAGTCACATCAATCAGGGTGTTGTTGGCCTTGCCGCCCAGAATCAGCAGCAGGGCGCATTGATGGAGGTGATGGTCGAAGCAGATAGCTGCGGTCTTCTTCATGCGCTCATAGGGAGGATTGCCGCCGAAATCCGACAGAAAGATCGGTTCGCCGCCAAGCTGGGTCAGCGTCTCCGTAACGATGGTGCTGGCGCCGCCGCCAAAGAGCAGCGGCAGGATCTTTGTGCCGCCCAGCGAGGAGACGTGTGCCTGGCCCTGATGGCTCGCAGCCGCCCAAGCGTTCATCTCCGCCTCGAAGGCGGTTTCCTGCGACGGGTATTCCGGCCAAACCAACCCGAGGTCGCGCGCCTTGAAGTTGTTCTCGTCGAACGTGGCTTTGAAGTCGCACGCCCAGATCCGGCCGTCCTTGGTCACGCGCCAGGGATTGACCTCGCAGCTCAGCATGCCGGTGGAGCTGAACATGTCCCACAGATTGACGAACACGATGCTGAGGCGCGAGTTCAACTTGCCCTTCAGCCCGAGCTTCGTCAGCGCCTCCGAAACCTGGTAGGCGTTGAGACCCTGGAAGACGTTCAGGGGCACAGTCACCTTGTCTGCCTCGGAAATTGACTCGACATCCATGCCGCCGCGGAGCGATACGGTGAACGCGGGAGAAAGCGTGCTTGAGCTGTAGTTGATCGCCGTGAAGATCTCCATATCCGCCGGCACCAACTGCACGATGTAAGCGCCGCGTGGATTCTGGCCGTTAATGTCTTCGGCGGCAACATCCCGCAGCACCCGCAACGCACCGTGGTAATTCTCCACCTTGCGCACCATGCCGGCTTGCCCGCGTTTGCCGGCCAGGACGTCGGGCTTGACGATACCGGCGCCCCACTGCGCCAGTTTCTCCTTAAGCTTCGACTGCGTCACCGGCTCCGACACATATTCAGGCACCGGGAGCTTGTAAAGGGGCGCGAAGTGTTCAAGAAAGACCAACTCGCCAATGCGCGTGCTTGTCATACGATGGAAGCAGACAGACTACTCTGCGACACCCGGCCAGAATCAGAGAAGTAATTCATGTCACCATTTGTTGCCCCAGTCTGAGTCCAAGCAACTGCCGTGTCAAGGGGTCCACCGCTTTCCGGACGCGCTTTCTGAGACATTCGCCACGCGGAGTATGGAAGCCTCAAGTTTGATGTGCGATATGCCGACTCCAAATTCCCCGACTCCTTTTGCCTGAAATTGAGCTTGAAATCCCGGACCAGCAGTGCAGTGTTACTGTGAAAAGGCGACACACTGCATACTTATGAACGCTCCAAGCTCTTCCATTCCGGCAACGCGGGAGATTGCAACCCGGTTGCTCCCCCACTGCCACTGCCGCCAGTCTCAGCCCTCCAATTGGCCCAGCCAGGCGGGAGACAACTGGCTCCCGGTCAGGACTGAGGGACCCACGCCTGATGATCCGCCGCTCATCGAGTACCAATGTCTGACTTGCCACCGCCGCTACCGGCTGCGAGCTTCGAAGTTGTTCGAGGTGCTGACTGACGGCTCCGAGCGAGCCTACATGCGTGAAGGCCGTTACGGACGTTGGCTTTCCTGTCGTTGAGGCCTCAGCACTGTTTAGCCCCAAAGTACCTCAACTGGAGCAGGAAACCCTCCTATGTCAATTGCAGTGCGACTGGGGAGCCTGCCGGATAAGGCGGCACCACAAAGAGCCACCCGATCGTGGGCCGCTCATTTCGATTCCGCCTGCATTGAGGCCGTGAGCTCAGAGGCTGGCGGCAGACATGCTCGTTCTTCTACCTCTTCTTAGCGTCGCAACACTGGCCGCCACCTGGAAGCTGTCGTGTGCCCTGGCAGCAGAATGCGAGCGATCAAAACAGATCCGCCGGTTCTTGCCCTGGTGCGTCAAGGGCGTGCTGGCACCGCTGGTCATCTGGGCATTGTTGAACGTGGGCCTTTCCTGGAATCTTCACCCCTTCATGCCGCAAGTGAAGGCGGCCCAGAATGCCGGGACCGGCTGGTTAATGGCATACCTCAGTGTCATGGCTACCGGCCTCCTCGTGATCACCTCCTATTGGTCGGCGGTAACCCTGGTGTGGGCACTTATCGAAGCAGGCGCCTCGGCGGAAGAACACCATCGCACACAGTTGAAGGCGTTATGCCGGGGTTGCTCTATGCTGATGGCGACCCCGGCGCTGGCTCTTCTCTACTTTGGCGGATGGACGATGCTTGGTCTGGCCGGCATCATCCTGCTCAGCCCCATGGCCATGTATGGGGCGAAAATGCTGCACCCCCAACCAACGCCCCCAATATATGCGCGCGCCGTAGGACGCATGAAGCTCGGCAAGTACTCAGAAGCCGAGTGGGAAATTATCCGAGAACTGGAGACACACCAGGACGATTTCGACGGTTGGATGATGCTGGCGGAGCTGTATGCGAACCAATTCAACGACCTCCCCGAGGCCGAACGCACCATCCTTGAAATCTGCAACCAATCCACGACCACACCATCACAGCTCGCAGTCGCGCTGCATCGCCTGGCCGACTGGCAGTTGCAGCGCGCAGGCGATCCCGTGGCGGCCCGGCACACGCTGCAGATGATATGCGACCGGCTGCCGGCTTCACACCTCGCTCACATGGCGCACCTCCGCATGCACCAACTGCCGGCCAGCGCGGCTGCCTTGCGCCAGCAGCAAAGCGGGGAGCGGATTCCCCTGCCGGCACTGGGCGACTCGATTGACCAAGCGCCGGCTCCGACCGAATCCGAAAGCGAACTTCACCAAATCGCCCAAGCCGCAAATGAATGCGTAGAATTACTGAAGGAAGACCCCAAGAACGTGCCGGCGCGGGAAAAACTGGCCAGGTTGTTCGCAGAGCGGCTGGACCAACCAGACCGCGGCATCGAGCAGGCGACCCTTCTGCTGGACCTCCCTGACCAACCGGATGCCCGGCGTGCCGAGTGGCTGGGCCTGATTGCCGCCTGGCATATCAAGTACCGCCATGACGCCGTAGCTGGCCGCCAGACGCTGGAACGCATTATCCGCGACTTCCCCCAAAGTCCACAAGCCTTCGCGGCCCGTCGGCGGCTCAACCGCACTTGGGGAACTGGATCTGGAATCTGACCTTTTTGGGTGGATGTGAGTCCGGATTTGCGCGCAACGGAAGGGATGCACGGCTCGAAAGACCGTGCAGTGGCGGGTTACGACCGGGCCGAGGGAAGGAACAGGGAACTCTCTGATGCGTGCATACCCTCTAAATGTTGTCCCCAAGAACAGGCGGCGTCTCATACTGCAGCTCGGCCTCGGGTTGCAGACCGATGGCTTCGCGGGCGAGCAGGCGGTATTGGCGGATTTGGAAGGACACTTGTCTGCCATCCTCCAAGCCCTGATGGGCATAATCTTCCTTGGTCATGCGGGCGCGAATAGTCAAGCCGCTGGGCAACTCCAGCTCAAGCCGCAACAACACTCCCAGGAAAAAGGTATGCTGCAGCATGGCGTGATAGCGATACTGCGTCAGGTCAGATGAAACCTGCACAGCATACGGCCGAAAACCAATGCGTATCTTCTGCCC
>CAZHEW010000276.1:0-5139 GCA_964531815.1 uncultured Verrucomicrobiota bacterium | reverse complement strand
TGCGGTTCGTCAACGAGACCGGGCACCGGTGCCCGGACGCGGCGGACTATGGCACGCCGGTCTGGAAGGGGAAGGTGTTTCCGGCGGAGAAGGCGGAGCATCCGGTGGTGTGCGTGAGTTGGGAGGATGCGCAGGCGTATTGCCAGTGGGCGGGATTGCGGCTGCCTAGCGAATTGGAGTGGGAGAAAGGGGCGCGGGGGGTGGACGGGCGGAAGTATCCGTGGGGTGAGGAGTGGGATGCAGCCAAGTGCCGGAACTCGACGAACAAAGGGAATGAGCAGACCTGCGGGGTGTGGGGATATGCGGCGGGGGCCAGTCCGTGGGGACTGATGCAGATGTCGGGCAACGTGTGGGAGTGGTGCGCGGACTGGCATGACGGGGATGCCTACAGCCGGTATCGGCAAGGCAACCTCACGCCGCCGGCTTCCGGCACTTACCGGGTGTTGCGCGGGGGGTCGTGGAGCAACGACGTTCCCGACTACTTCCTCGCCTCCGACCGCGACAGCGACCGCCCCGACGCTCGCGGTGGCGGCAACGGGTTTCGTTGTGCGGGTGAGGAGGTGGGTGGTGTTTCTCCCTAGGCTCGTGTCCTTAGCTCTTAGAACCTTAGCCCTTAGCCCTTTTTTCCTTAATCCTTTTCCCCGCCCGCGCAGCGGGCGAAAAATTTTGGCGCGTGCGGGCTCCCGGAGCGCGGACATTTTTGTCCGCCCGGCGGCACCCGATCGTCCCCACCGGCCAATGCCGCTCTGCAAACGCGCTGACCTGCAATATCCATATCCGCCACGAACTACCGGCAACCCGGCGCGCGGGCATCTTGCCAGCTATCCCCCTCCTAAACCCCCTCTATACCCCCTCTATACCCCCTGTATACCCCTTGTAAGCCCCCTCTATTCCAATACAGGGGGTATACAGGGGGTATACAGGGGGTTTAGAAGGGGTATACAAGGGGTATACAGGGGGATATGGCGAGAGGCTGGAGACCCCAATCCTTGGTGCCGGCCTGTGGGTGGGAATTGTTCGGGCTAGTCCGGGCAAAGCGGTCTGACGCCGCTGGCCGATACAGCTCCGTCCGGGCCGATGAACACTTCCGCGTCCGGGGCGGCCTCGAGGTCGGCCAGCGAGTAACGCGGCGTCAGGAGATGAAGGGTCTGGTTGGCGGAGCCGCGCAGGCCGCGGGCCAGTGGCATCGCAGCCATAAACCGGCCCGCAATCAGCACGTCCACGCCGGCCAGCAAGCCGTCCGCCCCGGGCAGCGCCGAAACCTCCTGCCAGGTGTAGCCCGTAAAGAGCAGGACCGAGAGGTTCGTTTCACTCCGGATGCGGGCCAGCAGTTCCGTCACCGCTTCGCGCTGCTGGAGCGGTTCGCCGCCGCTCAGGGTAAGGCCCTCGATGGCCGGGCCAAGCCGGGCAATGCGCTGGAAGAGGTCCGCGACGGGCACGTCCGCGCCGCCGGCGGAGGCATGGCTTTGCGGGTTGAAACAGCCGGGGCAGGCCAGCGAGCAGCCCTGGGTCCAGATGACCGCGCGGGTTCCCGGGCCATTAGCCCGGCTGTGCGGCAGAAAGGCGTGGAGACGGAGGCCGGTGGGCATGGCTGTTGAGCGCCTTCGAGGCGGGAGCGCGGGCATGTTGCCCGCTTAGGCGGTCCGAACGGTTAAAGCGGGCAAGCTGCCCGCGTGCCGGGCGGTTGGCCTCTCGCGCGGGACCTGGGCTATGGGGGCTGGCCTTGGCAATTTGCGAATGGGAAGGCTATTTCCCACTGGCCTTGCTGCTGGCCGCGTCGCGGAGTTCTTTGGCGCGCCTGGCTAATTCGGCGCTGGCGGTGGCTTGGGCCGCCTTGTCCAGGGGGGCGAGCAAGCGTGCGGCCAGCTTGGCCGCATCTTTGTCCTTTAGCAGTTTGTCCGACAAATCCACCACAGCCGTGCTGGCCTCTTCCTTCAGGCCGGCTTCGTCCAAGTACGGCAGCGCCAAATCCACGGCCTCGACCGAGGCGATGGCGCCCAGGGCAGCCAGCAGGAGCTTCTTCTCGTCATCCTTTTGGGCCAGGGCCGCCGCCTCGCGGCACATGGCCAGGCGCTTGTCCACGGGCAGGTCGGCCTGCCCGGCCAGGCGCAGGTAGCCGCGCAGGCAGATCATCTTGTCGGTCGGGTTGCCGGCGGTTCTGGCAAGCTCGATCAGGTCGGGCGCGGCGTCGGCGGTGTTCCAGCCGCCGAGCACGCGAATAGCCGCGCTGTGGACTTCGGTGTTCGGGTCGTGGACGGCGCCGCGCACGGCTTTGAGTGCCCTGGCCCCTCCGACCGCGCCGAGCACCCGGAGCAACGCGCATTTCTGGGCGGGCGGAACTTGCGCCAGGCGGGCGTCCAACTGGCTGACGCAGGCGCCCGGGTCTGGAGCCTTCAGGGTAATCGCGCTGACGGCCTGCTCGGTTGCCTCCACCTCCGCCGGGCTCGATGCGCGGCCAAGCAGGTCGAGCACCCGCGGCAGTTCGGAAGGCCCGGCCAGTTCGCCGAGCTTCCTGGCGGAGGCGGCCCGCAGCTCCGGGTCCGAGCCGCCGGCGGCGTCGAACAGCGCGGGGATGGCCGAGGTCATCCGGCGGCGCGCAATGAGATCCAGCGCGGTGCTGCGGCGGTCGGCGGGTCCATCGGCCAGCATCCTGATGATGGCGTCGTCCGCCTCTTGGCCGGGGAGACTGGCAAGGCCTTCCTGGGCCGCCGCCGCGAGGTCTTTGTCCGAGTCGCGCATCAGCTCGACGAACACCGGGAGAGCCGAGGCATGGCCAAACTCCGCGACGGCACGAGTGGCCGCGACACGAACGGGCTTCTCACCGCCTCGCGCAGCGGCGAAGAGCGCGGGCAACGCCCCGGCATCGGCCCGCCGGGCCAGGGTCTGGATCAGGAGGATTTGACGGTCGGCGGCGAGGCCCGGCAAGGCGTCGGCGAGGGCTCGGGTGACTTCGGGTCCGGGCATTTCGCCGGCGGTGGAGACCGCGACGGCGAAGAGCGGGAAATCACTGGCCCGCATTGACTCGTGCAGCAGCGGCAAGGCCTCTTTCTGCCGCGTGAGGAGAGCGCCCCGCAGCGCAGCCGCGCGGACCTGCTGGGCGGTTTGTGTGGCGCGCAGGCGGTCGTAGATGGCTATCGCCTGCTTCCTGCTGCGTTCAGCGGCCTGCGCCTCGGCGCAACGCAACAGGCCCTCGCAAAACCCGAGCTGGCTGCCGGCCGAGGCGTTGGGCAGGGCTTCCAAAAGCGCTTTGGCGGCGCGCGCATTGCCGATGCTGCCCAACGATTTGGCGGCCGCCTGGGCCACTTCCTCGTCAGGAGCGCGCAGCAAGTTGGCCAGGAGTTTGACGGCTTTGGCATCGCGTCGAACGCCAATGCTGCCGATAACGCCGACGAGCAGGCGGCCCTGGAGCTTGCCGGCGGCGTCGCGCAGGGCCTTGTCCACCGATGAATCAGGGATGGGCTCCAACCCGTAGCGGGCCATGTGGGAAAGCTTCTCGTCGGGCAGCATCGCGGCCAGCGGGGCGACAGCGTCCCTGGTTCCGAGCCGGCCCAACTCGCGGCAGGCATCCGCTTTCTCCTTCTGAGAGGCGTCTGACTTCAAGACGGCGACCAGTTTGTTGACCTGGTCTTTGGTCGGAGGCTGGGGGGGGGCGGCGAAGGAAGCGGCAGTGCAGGCGAGTAAGAGAGTCGCGGTCAGGAACGGACGCATAGGGCGAATGGGAGGTATGTGTTAGGGGTTTTGGCAGGTGTTAGATAATCCAGGGTTCACGCATGGCGCGGGAGCGGAGGCGGTTGGCCTCCGGGTCATTGATGAACTCTTCTTTCACCGGATCGTAATTCATGTCGCGCTTGAGCCACATGCAGATGTTGGCGGCGTGGACGGTGGACATGGAGCGGTGCATGACTTCCGGGTTGGCGACCGTGGGGCGCCGGGACTTGATGCAGTCAAACAGGTTCCGGACATGGCTCATCGGGCGCGCCGTGCGCGCCATGTAGTCTTTGACGAGCTTCGAGAAGTCGGCCATCAGCGCGGGGGAGGATACCTCCGGTTTCGGATAGCCGTCAGCGACGGCGACCCAGCCTTCCGTGCCCTCGTAGCGCACGCCGCACGAGCCATGCCACCACTGATCACCGCGGGACAGGACCATCTTCACGCCGTTGGCGAACGTGGCGACCATGCCGTCTCCGGTGGGGTTGTTGACGTAGCCGTAGTGGACAGGGGACGTATTGGCGAGACCGAGAGCCACCTGGCACTGACCGAAGGTGTGCGCGCCCCACTCGCCAATGCAACTGGTGTGGAAATCGTAGTAGCCGCGCCAACCGCCGCGGGTGTAGGCGGCATTGTAAGGCCGCCAGGGACACGGCCCCAGCCACTGGTCCCAGTCCACCTCATCCTTCGGGGGCTCGGGTTCGGCGGGCAGCCAATCGAATTTCATCTCGGCGGCATCCCACGGCGCGATATGCGCCCGAACCGTGTGCACCCGCCCCAGCCGACCGGTGCGGAGCAGCTCGTTGGCGAAGGTGAAGTTGTCTTCGCTGAGCCGCTGGAGGCCGGTCTGGTAGATGCGCCCGTAACGCCGCGCCGTCGCCACGACGGCCTGCCCCTCGGCGATGGTCATCGAAGAGGGCTTCTCGGAATAGACATCCTTGCCCGCGCGCATGGCCATGACGGAGGCGACCGCATGCCACCGGTCGCCCGTGGCGATGAGCAGCGCGTCAATGTCCGCGCGCTTTTCCAGAAAGTCGCGCATGTCGCGGTACATGGCGCAATCCTGGTTGCCATACTTGCCGTCCACCAGCTTCTTAATGGCCTCGCGTTGAGACTTCTTGGCGTCGCAGATGGCGACGAACCGCACGTCCTTTTCCGGCAGCATCCAGTTCAAAACCCCGGTGCCCCGGCCGCCCACACCCATTCCGCCCAGGACGATCCGCTCGCTGGCCGCGACGGTGCCGTTTAGGCCCAAAGCTGATCCGGGGATGATCCAGGGCGCCACCGCCGCACCGCCGGCCATCATGGCGCGTCTAAGAAACTGCCTGCGCGTGAAGGATCGCGGTCCAGGACAGAGGGTCGAGGGTCGGACCTTGCGAACTCCGGGAACGGCATTGTGTTGACACATTAAGCGAGCCTAGCCAGAACATT
>CAZHEW010000275.1:0-5148 GCA_964531815.1 uncultured Verrucomicrobiota bacterium | reverse complement strand
AACCCTGCGATGCCAGTTCGGCCAAAAGTACGACGCCAAAAAAGTTCGTAACAACTGGGTCCACTTCTTCGCAGGCCTGGCACTTGGAGCCTTGCTTGGCTGGTGGTTTTTCGGAGACATGTTCGAGCGTGGTTTTCTCAATTTCCTTGCGGCCGCTGTGACGGCGGTTTGCCTGGCTTTTTTCTGCGGCCGGTGGGGCGAGCCGGGGTGGCGGCGAGTTTCAGAGTGGCTGGCTTGGTGG
The DNA here is from genome assembly GCA_964531815.1 of uncultured Verrucomicrobiota bacterium. Lineage (GTDB taxonomy): Bacteria > Verrucomicrobiota > Verrucomicrobiia > Limisphaerales > UBA8199 > UBA8199. The sequence goes on along the minus strand of CAZHEW010000275.1, from coordinate 4,907 downwards.
TTTGGCACATTGCGATGAGCATTTCAATCGCTGATGAGCGCAGTGGAGTGGACGCGGGACGGTGCGTCCTGTTTGCATTTCAACGTCTTTGGCCCCGTGAAGAGGTCGTCCATGAGAGTGTCGTATCTGCACCGAGTTGGGGAGAGCCAAGCGTGGAGGCAGGAGGACGAAGCCTTTGCTGACGTGCTGTCCTCATCATTGGTCTCGTTCTCTTGAACCGGATCAATTTGAGCGCAAGGGGTTTTCTCCTGCCGGCGGGGGCGGCTCAACCGGGCAAGTGGGCTGGCCGGAAAAAGGGCACTGCGGGGGGTTGGTGACGAGGCCAGCGAGGACGGCGAGGGCCATGCCGAGGTTGGAACCCATGTAAACGATGATGTCGCTGGGCCTGGTGAAGGTATGTTTGCCCACGCGGGTCTCTGCATTGCTGCGGAGGAGGTCAATGGCGGTCTCGATGCAGGGTTCGGGGGCGGTGCCGTCAGCGAGCATGTTGTTCATCAGGGTGAGGCCGCCGAGGGCTGCCTCGAGCAGTTGCTTGGGGGCCTTTGCGAGCATGGCGTCAATGTCTGCGGGACTGTACTTGCGGGGATTGAAGTCTGGCATATACCCGACCAGTTACACACTGTGTGTGCGCGTATCAGGAACGTGCGGACCGAGCAACAGGCGCTCGATCTCATCGTAGGTCCGCACAACGTGCGTTGCGCGGCGCAGTTCGTCGGCGGAGTGGGTGTTGGTGATGGCGATTACCTCCATGCCGGCTGCGAGGCTCGCAGCGATGCCGGGCTTGGAATCCTCGATGACGCAACAGGCTTGCGGCGGCACCCGGACCAGTTCCGCGGCGCGGAGGAAGATGTCGGGGGCCGGTTTGCCGTGGCGGATTTCGGAGCCGGCGACGCTGGCGGAAAAGAACCGTCCCAGGCGCTTGAGTTCAAGGACCTCCTGCACAATCAGGCGCTCCGAACCCGAGGCCAGCGCCAGCACGTATCGTGCGGCGAGTCTTTCGATCAATTCGGCAACGCCCGCGAAGACCGGCTGGTCCCGGCGAATGATTTCGACCACGCGCCGGGTTTTCAGGGCCAGCAGTTCCTCGTAGGACTGCGGCGGGTGGTGGCGGGCGATGAAGTCCTGCCAAAGGACTTCATCGGATCGGCCCACGTAATCCGCAAACCGCAGGCCGTGGGTATCTCCGTAGCCGAGTTCGCTCACGACCTCCAGATAGGCGCGCTCGTGGACTGGCTCGCTGTCCACGATGACACCATCCATGTCAAATATGATGGCCTGGAATTGACTCATCCGCCGGCTGGATTGGTCTAGATGCCCTGGGCGTAACGCCGCAGTTGGTCCGCGTTGGAGCAATCCCGTGTTACCGAGTAGCCTTTGAGCGGCAGCAAGTGCTCATGGACACTGTCAATGATGTCCACCGCAAACGGGAAGAAGGCGTCCTCCACTTCGTCGGCGGGCGTGATCCAGTTGCGGGCACCCGCCACGACGGGGGGGGCGTCCAGTTCATCGAACGCGAACTGCGTGATCTTGGCGGCCATAGTCTGCAGGGCGCTGCCCCGCTCACAGGCGTCCGATGCCAGCAGGATTTTGCGCGTCTTCTTCACCGACTCGATCACCTTGGCGTAGTTGAACGGCACGATCGAGCGGGCGTCAATCACCTCGCAGGACAGACCCCACTTGTCCTCCAGTTGTTTGGCGGCCTCCAGGGCGCGGTAGAGCGTGGCGCCAATGGTCAGGATTGTCAGGTCGCGGCCGGCTTTCTTGATGTCGGGTTCGCCGAAGGGCACCTCGTAGTAGCCGATGGGAACGCCGCCTTTGACGAAATGTTCTGGCTCATCGTAGATGCGCTGGCTCTCGAAGAAGACCACCGGGTCGGTGCCGACGAGGGCGGAGTTCATCAGGCCCTTGGCGTCATACGGGGTGGCCGGGAACACGACCTTAAGGCCAGGGATGTGGGCGCACATGCTGGTCCAGTCCTGCGAGTGCTGGGCGCCGTATTTCGAGCCGACGCTGACACGAAGCACGACCGGCATCTTCAGGAGGCCGCCGGACATGGATTGCCACTTCGCCATTTGGTTGAAGATTTCATCGCCGGCCCGGCCCAGGAAATCGCAATACATGAGTTCGACGAGCGGCCGGCCGCCCTCCAGGGCGTAACCGACGGCACTGCCGACGATCGCCCCTTCGCTGATCGGCGAGTTGAACAGGCGATGATAAGGCAACGCCTCGGTAAGGCCGCGGTAAACGGCGAACGCGCCGCCCCAATCGCGGTTCTCCTCCCCGTAAGCGACAAGCGTGGGGTCCACATAGAAGCGGTCGAGGACGGCCTCGAAGATGGCATCGCGGATGCCGACACATTTGCTCTTGGGAAGCTTGGCGCCCTTATCGTCGAAGGCCGAGCGGCTGCGCTGGGCCAATTGTTTGAGGCGGGGGTTTTCCTCTTTGGCAATGAGCACCTCGGGTTTCCGGCCCGGCTCCAGCGACTCGATCTTCTGGTTCGAGAACATCGTGCGCTCAAGGATGCAGTTCTTGAGTTTGAGATCGCTGCGCGGGCTGAGCCTGAGGTCCACGGCCTTCTTAAAGGCCTTGAGAATCAGCGCTTCGGCCTGGGCGTGAATCTCGTCAATCTCGGCGCGGGTGCAGATTTTGGCGTCCACGAGTTCCTGGGCGAAGGAGGCGAGGGAGTCCTGCTGCCGCCACGCGTCCACTTCCGATTTCTCGCGATAGCTGGAGGCGTCCGAGGGGGAGTGGCCGGAGAAGCGATAGGTTATGGTGTCGAGCAGGACGGGGCCGTTCTTGTCCTCGATGATCTTCTTCTTGCGGGCGATAGCGTCAATGACCGCCAGCGGGTTGTAGCCGTCTACCCGTTCGGCGTGCATTTGCTCGGGATTGACCCCGGCGCCCAGGCGGGCCAGGACTTTGAAACCCATGGTTTCGCCGACCGGCTGGCCGCCCATGCCGTAGAAGTTGTTGACGAAGTTGAGAATGAGGGGCAGCCCGCCGCGATGGGCTTTGTCCCAGAGCAGCTTGAACTGGTCCATGGTGGCGAAGCAAATGCCTTCCCACACCGGGCCGCAGCCGGCCGAGGCGTCGCCGATATTGCAGATCACAATGCCAGGCTTCCGGTTCACGTGTTTATAAAGCGCCGCGCCAACAGAAATGTCGCCCGAGCCCCCCACGATGGCGTTGTTCGGCATAATGCCGAAGGGCGGGAAGAAGGCGTGCATGGAGCCGCCCATCCCGCGGTTGAAACCGTAGTCTTTGGCGAAGATCTCTGCCAGCGCGCCATACACGAGGTAATCCATGGCCAGCTCCTGCGTGGAGCCGGTCGCGTCCTTTTCCACGACGCGCAGTGTTTCGCCGCCAAAGTATTCGCGCATGATCTTGAGCAGGGCATCGTCGGAAAGCTTGGCGATGGCCGAGAGGCCCTTGGCCAGAATTTCCCCGTGGCTGCGATGGGAGCCGTAGATGTGGTCATCCACGCCGAGGAGGTAGGCCTGGCCGACGGCGGAGGCTTCCTGGCCCATCGAGAGGTGGGCCGGGCCGCGGTGGTTGTATTCGATGCCCTGAAAACTGCCGCGGAGCTTGATCTCGTTGAGCATGTTCTCGAAGGCACGAATGATCTCCATGTCGCGCTGGATGCGCAGGAAGTCGGCTTTGGAGAAACGCTTGGAGGCGAGTTCCTCCTTGCAGGTCTTCTGATACTGGTTGACCGGGATGGGGGTGAACTCGATCCGTCCCGGACGGCGGTTCTCGACGGGGCTGACGAATTGGCTCTTGGGCATGTTATCAGTTAGTTTCTTTGCAGTAGGTTGATGACACTAAACAACGATGTTCAAAGCTGCCGGCCCTTCATTCCTCCGGGTAATCCACTTGAATGCCCTGGGCGCTGAGGAAATCCATCCACTCCGGGCTTGGGGCGCGGTCGGTCACGATTCGGGAGACCAGTTTCCAGTCCACCACCTTGCACAACGAGGCTGCGGCAAACTTGGTGTGGTCCGCGAGCAGGGTGGTCTGGCGCGCATTGCGCACCGCACGGCGATTGAGGTCCGCGCTTTCCAGGTCGGCGGCGGCAGGGCCAAACTCCCGGTCCAGGCCGTCCGCGCCGATAAAGCAAAGGTAGCCGCGCAACTGGTCGAGCGTCGCGGTAGCCAGCAGTCCGACCGTGTCCATGCGGTCTGGACGATACTGTCCGCCAAGTAGGATCACCGAGACACCTGGCGCGTCCAGTTCGAGCGCCAGCCGGGCGGAAGAGCATATGATCGAGAGCCCCCGCTTGGCTTTCAGAAAGGGCAGCATCTCGAAGCAAGTGGTGCCCGAGTCGAGGAATATCTGTTCGTTTTCTCCCACCAGGTCCGCCGCCAGACGCCCGATAATCCGCTTGGCCTCCACGTTGCGTTCACCCTTCGAACGAAAGGAGTAGTCCGACGGACGCCGAAGCGTCGCCCCGCCGTAAACGAGTTCAATCTCGCCCTCAGCCGCCATAGCTTTGAGATCGCGACGTACAGTCGCCTCGGATGCGCACAACGCTACCGCCAGATCTCTGGCAGAGGCATGTCGCTTCTCAAAAATGGTCGCGAGTATCTTCTCGCGCCGTTGACGGAACGAACTCATAACTTGTTCCCATATCCTTCAGTTCAACACCACTTTGCAGCCGTGGCCCATACCACTGCGCAAAGTCGTGCAAGACCGCGTCACCGGGTCCAATAACTACCATTACACACCATCCTGACAATAAAGCAACATATTCTTGTCAGAACCTGATTGACTTGTGACGCTCTTTAGTTGAACATTGAAGGAGTTATGTGCTAAGTCCAGTCATCAGCTAGCCGATTATGCCAACACTTACATTGCCGCAAGCAGGCAAATCCGCCGCCAAGGCGACTATTCTTCGCTGGCGAAAGCGG
>CAZHEW010000274.1:0-5152 GCA_964531815.1 uncultured Verrucomicrobiota bacterium | reverse complement strand
AAGCGCGGCGAATCCGTTTCGTCGTCGAGCGGGAAGTAGGGCTGCGAGCCGCCCATTGCCGCATGATCCTCATGCTCTACCGCCATGAAGACGGACGTCCGGCCGCTATGAGCGTGGCCCGCGGCAAGAAGGAAGCCTGCGAAGTCTCTGAACCTCGCACGCTGCTGGCCGCCCCTCCTTTCGGCTTCTTGGGACATTACCACCGCCACCTCCGCTGTGGCCTTCAACTCATCCTCAACGCCAGCCCCGTCCTCTGAACCTGCCAACCAAACGCCCTGAACGTCACGACCGCGCCGTGCAGTGCCAAGAAGTCCCTTGCCCGAGGTCCATTGCCTTGGCTACATTTCATTCCAGCGGAATCTCAACATGGGCTGCCATGCAAAATTACGGGCCATACCGGAATCAGCGCAACGCCAGCAGAGCGAGGCGCCAAGGGGCCGCTTTTCCGTCTTTGGTGGAAAAGAGGGGGGGCGGCTTGGTTTCGGACGGTCGGCCGGAATGGCCGCTATTGCCGTAAGCTGCCTGCTGCTCTGCGGATGCACCGCCAAACATTATCGGAGATCCTCTGATAGGGAGACCTACGCCATCGTCCAGCAGATGGAGAGACGCGTATTTGGATACACCAACGAATTCTCGATTAACACCCGATATTCCGACCGAGACCCGAAAGGCATTCCACACGCGGAGATCCTGGACGACCGCTCGGCGAGTAATCACTTTTTGGTCAACCTTGACCAGGCCTTGAAGCTGGCTGTCGAAAACAGCCGCGAATATCAGACTCAGAAGGAGCAATTGTACCTCGCGGCTTTGGCGCTGACGGGTGCGCGGTACGAGTTTAGCCCGCAGTTTTTCGCTAATTCCACACCCCAGATTGCCGGCAGTCCAGAGGGCTCGGAGGTGGGAAGCGTTTCGAGTCAGATCGGAGTCAGCCAGTTGCTCAAGACCGGCGGTTCACTGACGCTGGCGTTGGCCAACGACCTGGTGCGCTATTTCGCAGGCAAGCCCGATGCGGCGGCTCGAAACTCGGCCATTAACACGCTCTCCGTGAACCTGACTCAGCCGCTGATGCGCGGCTTCGGCATCAATAGCCCGAGCGTTGAGGCCCTCACACAGGCCGAACGAGACGTGGTTTACGCCGTCCGGTCCTACAGCCTTTATCAGCAGGAGTTCGCGGTGGGAACCGTCAGCGCCTATTTCGGGCTGCTGACTCAAAAGGACATCGTCCGCAACAACTACCGCAACTACACGAACCGTGTCGAGACAACCCGGTACCTGCAAGCGCGCGCGGTTGATCGCGAGCGCCTGAGCAACGCCGATGACGCGCGCACGGCTGAACTTAGGGCAAAAACAGATTACATTGACTCGCTGGCGTCGTATTTGACCGCGCTGGACGCCTTTAAGCTCAGGCTGGGCATACCACTCGCCTCGCACTTGTTTCTGGACGATAAGGACCTTGGGGAGTTGATCGAAGCGGGGCTAATTCCGGTTGACATTGACCGCCAGGCTGCGTTCGCGATTTGTGTCCAGAAGCAAATGGATCTTCTCAACGCTATTGATCGCTTCGAGGACAGCAAGCGCAAGGTGCGTGTGGCTGCAGACCAGTTGCGAGCCGACGTAAACGTCATTGGGAATGCACGCCTCGAGTCGGAGCCCCCGGACGACTACGCGAACTTCGACTTTGACAAGGTACAGTACAGTGCCGGTGTGCGCATCAATCTGCCGGTTGACCGCCTGCCCGAACGCAACCTTTACCGAAGGACGCTCGTTTCATTCGAGTCGCAGCTTCGCTCATTGAGCCTGACGCTAGATACCTTCAGGGATCGCATAGATCGCGGGCTGCGGACGCTGGAACAAGCCCGCCTTAATCATTTGAGCGCGGTGGAATCGTTGAGAGTGGCTCAGCGCCGGGTTGAGAACAACGTCATGTTGATGGAAGCAGGCCGCGCAACCATCCGCGATGTGCGCGAGGCGCAGGATGGGTTGATCCAGGCTCAGAACAGCCTGGCCACGATTTACGCCCAGTATCTTACAGCTCGACTCACCCTGCTGCTGAATGTTGGGCTCATTGACACCCGACCAGAGAGATTCTGGCTGCTTGACCCGTTGCACGAACAGTTGACTCCTGTCCAACGCGGCCCCGCGCCGTTGCGAATGCCGGATGACCAGGTGTTGCCACCGGAGAACTTTTTAGAGCCGACCTCATGAACGCTACCATTTTTCTGCAAAAGCTTCCCGGTTCGCTGCGGCGCCATCCAGTATTGTTCGGAGTTGCCGGGTTTGTGGTGGTGCTTGTTCTGGCACTGCTTCTGTTGCGCGCCCCCCGGTCTGCGGTCGAAGCCACGGCGTATCATGAAGTCAAGCGCGGCGATTTCACCGTTTCTGTTGTCGAGGGCGGCACCCTCTCCGCCGTCAGCGAAGTTAGCATTCGCAGCGAGGTGGAAGGCACCGCCCGCATCATTTCCATTGTGCCCGAGGGCTCCTATGTTAAGAAAGGCGACCTCCTGATCGAGTTGGACTCTGCCTTGGCCCAGGACCAGGTTAATCAGCAGCAAATCAGCTACGAGAAGGCCAAGTTTGCCGTCGAGCAGGCGCTGGCGCAGTTGGAGATACAGAAGAGCGCCACCAATAGCGAGTACTTGGCGGTGGACCTGAAGCTGAAACTAGCCCGGATTGACCTCGAGAAGTACGAACAGGGCCAGCGCTTGGTGGATTTGGTCGAGGCCAGCAACAAGCTCGTGCAGGCCCAGGCGCAGTTGATGGTCAACATGGACACGTACCGAAACTCGACGAACCTGGCAGCCAAGGGCTTTGAGACCAAACAGAAGGTGGATAGCGACCGGCTGTCGGTGCTCAACTCTGCCAATGCGCTGATCGTCGCCAGTAACAGCATTTGGATGCTGAGGCAATTTGACGAAGTGAAACAGACCGAAACCTACCGTGCTGCGGTTCTGCAGGCTGAGCAGGAACTTGATCGGGTCGTGAGTCAGAATGCACGAAAGATGGCGCAGTACGCCGCCGACCTCATCACGCAGTCGAACACGTTGGCACTGAGCGAGCAAAAACTGGAGCGCGACAAGAAGAACCTCGCGGGTACCACCATTCGGGCGCCCCAGGACGGGTTGGTGGTTTACGCAGTCGGCGACAGCCATTTCAGCAGTGAATCTTTGGTTGAAGGCGGCGCCATCGTCCGGAACCGACAGGAACTTATCAAACTGCCTGACCTGTCCCGGATGAAAGTCGTGATTAAAGTCCACGAATCGCATGTAAACATGATCCACCCGGGGCTCCCGGCGTTTATCATGCTCGACTCGATGCCAGATGAACGTTTCCGCGGCGTTGTGGAAAAGGTCGCCCCGTTGCCAGACACGCAATCGCGCTGGGGCAACCCCAACCTGAAAGTCTATAGCACCGAGATCTACCTGACCGATACCCTGCCTAACGTGAAGCCCGGGGTTTCGGCCAAGGCCGAGATCATCGTAACAAACATCGCTGGCGCCCTGTCCGTTCCGATCCAAGCCATCGCTACCTACAAAGGCGAACCGGCTGCCTACGTCGTTAACGGCGGCCGCCCCGAGCCGCGGCTCGTCGAGGTTGGGATGTTCAATACCAAGTTCATCGAGATCACCAAGGGGTTGAAACCGGGCGATCGGATACTGCTTTCGCCTCCGTTTGAGGCCCGGGAGAAATCATTGGAAGGCGGCGTTGTGGCTGAAGGCGAAAAGGCCGGGGCTACCACCAACGTGCCACCTCGGGAAGGGGCGTCTTCGGCCAAACATGAGCCGTCTCTGGGCGAGCCTGCCGCCAGGGTGGATCGCAATGACGACGGCCAACGCCAACGTGGGAACCTCAACCAGGAGGAAATATTGGGGCAATTTGACAAGGACAGAGACGGCAAGCTCGATGATACCGAGCGCCAGTCAATGCGCGCGGCAGTGGCAGCACACCTCGACGGCGGATCGGGCGGAGCGCGAACCAACTCACGGCCCAGATTGAGTCAGGAAGAGGTGCTGCAGAGATTCGACAAGAACGGCAATGGGAAGCTGGATGATGACGAGCTTGCCGCCATGCGGGAGAGCCTTGGACGGGGGCGTGGAGGCCAAGGCAAAGGACCAGGGAGTCCCCGCGGCAGTGGTGCCACAGGCGGCGGAGGCGACGCAGCGCCAACCGGGCGATCGCCTGCGTCCTGACAAGCCAGAAGACAGGGCTATCCTATGACCACCTTCGAGCGTCGTCAACCTGGCCCGACTGGATCCGCTGTTGGAAGATTTCCCGTGAAGAGCATCATCCGTATCGAGGCGTTGAGGAAGACATACGTGCTGAGCGAGGAGAATGTCGTGCACGCCCTTGACGGGGTGGATCTGACCATCAATGCGGGTTCTTTCGTGGCCATAATGGGGCCATCAGGCTCCGGCAAGTCTACGATGCTCAATATACTGGGCTGCCTGGACAGACCGACCTCGGGGCGGTATTTCCTCGGAGCGGAGGATGTCTCCCGTATGAGCGACGATGCCCTCTCGGACGTCAGAGGTCGCCGCATCGGGTTCATATTTCAGTCCTACAATTTGATCGCGCAATTGACCGTGCTGGAGAACATCCAGGTGCCGCTTTTCTACCGAGCACAAGATATTAAGGCTTCCCATGACCGTTGCATCGCACTGGCGCACCTGGTGGGGCTTGGCGACCGGCTCACGCACCGGCCCAGCCAGTTGTCGGGTGGCCAGCAGCAACGTGTTGCCATCGCGCGTTCACTAGTGAATGACCCGTTGATGATCCTGGCTGATGAACCCACCGGCAATCTGGATTCCAAGACCGGTACGGAAGTGCTGGATCTTATCAGCCGGCTGAACCAGGACGGCAAGACCATCATTCTCGTTACTCACGACGACAAAGTGGCGCAGCGGGCGCATCGTGTCGTCCGTATGAAGGACGGGCGAATTGACCGGGATGAGCTGCGACCACTGCCCTTGTCCGCAAACCCTGCGAGTTGAGGTCATGATTCCCTATCAGTTCATCATCACTGTGCGGCTTGGCTTCAAGAGCCTCAAGCTGCACAAGCTGCGATCGGCGCTGACCATGCTTGGTATCATTTTTGGCGTTTGCTCGGTCATCGCCATGCTGGCCATCGGCGAAGGGGCATCCTACGAGGCGCAGG
>CAZHEW010000273.1:0-5169 GCA_964531815.1 uncultured Verrucomicrobiota bacterium | reverse complement strand
CCCCGATGCGCGGCTCGAAGACGGCCGTATAAACAGCGTTGTGTCCGCCCAGGGAATGGCCAATGGCGCCGAACTTGCCCTTCCGCACAAAGGGCAGTGTTTCCAGAAGGTCCAGGGCGCGGATGTTATCATGAATGGCCTTCATTGTGCCGCTCTGGTAGCCGAGCGCCTTGAGGTCGGGCTGGTAGTTCGCCATGAGGGGGTAGGCGGGGGCGATTACGACGTAGCCGCGCTCCGCCAGATCGCGCCCATAAGCGCGGTATTTGCCGCTCAATTGCTCTGTCACAACCCGGTGGCCGTAATGCTGTTCGGTCGGGTGCAGCGCCAGGATGGCGGGCAGTTTCTTCGTGCCGCTGATGGCTTCGTTCGGCACCAGCAGGTAGGCGGGCACACGCGAGCCGGGCTCGGAGGCGTACGTGATTAGCATGCGGGTGTAGGAGCCGCAATTGGTTTGTTCCGCCGTGCGCAGGTCAAAGGGGCACCACCGCTCCCGTCCCGGCAGCGGTCCCATCACTTCAGTCATGCCGCGCAGAATCTCGGCGCGGCGATGCTGCCAATCGGACTTGGACTTGACCGGGGAGATTTCGCCCTTGGGATTATGGAAGACCAGCAGGTTAGTGTGGGGCAACCGCTCGAGGGGGGCAGCCGTTTCCGGCCCGCGGGAGGTCCGGCAGGCCACGAGGAGCACCAGGACGAGGGCGGCGGCGGCGACGGCGGGAAGCAGGACAGGAATGGCTTTCATGGGGCCGATTCCAGCTATTGCGCGTCGTCCGGCTCATTCACTTTCCACTCGTGAACGCCGGAGGCGAAGCCGGGCGCAAGTTGGACGGCCAACCGCAGCGCCGTTGTCTTGACGGGCGCAAACCGCACCGCGCACCATTGGTCTGTGGCAACCGGGTAGCTTTCCGTTGTCGTGACGGCTTTCCAGGCGCCCTGATCCAGGTATTGGATGCGCCACGAGGCGGGCAAGCGGCATTCGCCGCGGCCGGTGTCATCAAACCAATAGACCTTTGCGCTGCTGACTTGCACCGGGAACTCCCAGGTGTATTGAGCCCACTCGCCAGTGCCTTTGCGCGGCCACCAGTGGCAGCAGGCCGGCGGCTGCTCGGCGCTGTTCTTCGGCGTCAGGCCGTCGTTGATGCCCTGCGGCCGGCAGTTGTCGTTGGCAAAACTCATGCTAACCTTCGCCCGGGCTTCCAATCCGCGAGCTGGCAGCGATGGCGGCGAGACAGGCAGCCACACCTTCATAGGACCGGGCTGGCGGTTGTCCCAGGCGTAGTAAGGAATCGCCTTGAGGGCGACGCGGGGGGAGGGAGCCAGCGGCTGATAGAGGATGCGGCCCCACTTCTGCGGGGAAGCAGCGCGAGCCTCGCCGGTCACGGCCACCACGCCTCCCAGCAAGCCGGGTGTCCGCACCGCCTTAAGCTCAGCCTCCGGCGGCAGCCAAAGCGCCTCGAGCGGCTCGCTCTGATCGCATTGCTCGACGCAATACACAATGGGTCCGCGCTGAATGGCTGCCAGCCCGTGGTTGGTCTTCACGTTAGGGTTGGCAGTAAACCGCTGGACGGGCATCGGCAAGTCCAGCTCCACCCGGTCCCCGCGCTTCCATTCCCGCTCGAGGACCCAGTAGCCGCGCTCGATGAGCGGGTCGCGCCGGGCGCGGCCGTTCACCTTGACGGCCGGGTTGGCGCACCAGCCGGGCACGCGCAGCTGGAGCGCAAACCTGGTCCGCGTGGCGGGCGCCAACTCCAACGCCACTTTGCCGTCCCACGGGTAGTCAGTGGTCACCTTGAGCGTGACGGCGGTGCCGCCGGCCTTCGCCCGGGCGGACCCCTGGATGTAGAGGTTGACGTAAAGCGAATCTCCGCTGACGGCGTAGGCGTAGCCGCCCAGCGCGGCGAGCGTGCGCGTTACATTCGGCGGGCAGCAGGCGCAGCCAAACCACGGGGAGCGATGGTGGGTGCCCGCACTTTCCAGGGGGTTGACATAGAAGAACTTCGTGCCGTCCTGGGAAACGCCCGAGAGCACGCCATTGTAAAGGGCGCGTTCCAGCGCGTCGGCGTAGCGTGCCTCGCCGTAGAGCAGGGCCAGGCGATGCGCCCACTGCGCCAGCGCGATGGTGGCGCAGGTTTCCTGATACGCAGTTAGGTTGGGCAGGTCGTAGTCCGCGGTGAAGCCCTCATTGTGCGCGCTGGGGCCAATGCCCCCGGTGAGGTACTGATTGCGCTCGGTGGTGTTGCGCCAAACACGGTCGAGCATGGCCAGCAGGCGCTCGTCGCCCGTCTGCGCCGCCACGTCTGTGGTGCCCGACATCAGGTAGGCTGCCCGCACGGCGTGCCCCTTGATGTTCTGGTGGTCCCAGATCGGCACATCGTCCTGAAAGTAGGAACCGTCGTACTTTTCGAGCGGGATGTTGTGTTCGGTGGCGAAGAATCTGCGGCCCCGGGTTTCGACAAAGAACCGTGCCAGATCGAAGTAGCGTGTGTTGCCAGTGGCACGCCACAGCTTGACCAGGGCCAGTTCGATCTCCGGATGCCCGGGGTAGCCCGGCCGCTTGGGCGGCGGCCCAAACACCGAGTCAATATTATCCGCGAAGCGGGTGGCGATCTTCAGGAATGTGGTCTTGCCGGTGGCCTGGTAATGAGCCACCGCCGCCTCAAACATGTGGCCGGCGCAGTAAAGCTCGTGCCAGTCGCGAAGGTTGGTCCAGCGTTTGGCGGGCTCCTTGACCGTGAAGTGGCTGTTGAGGTAGCCGTCGGGCTGCTGCGCCGCGGCGAGCAGGCGGATGATGTCGTCCAGTTGCTTTTCGAGCGCCGGGTCGGGGTGGGTGGCAATCGAGCAGGCGGCGGCCTCGAGGGCCTTATAAAGGTCCGAATCCATGAACACCGGCCCGCGAAAGCCGTTCGTCGCGCCGCGGCCCGCCAGCCGGATGTCCTCGATGTTGCCAGCCTCCTCCAACTTCTGCAGGCTGAAGGGAATGCTGGCTATGCGGTTGGTCTCGCGCCGTGGCGCCCAGAAGGAGTCCTTGATGGTGACATCGTTAAACGGCACGGGATCAAGTTTAAGCAGCGTTTGCCCTGGGGCAGCCGCGCAGACTCCGGGCAGCAGCATCGAGCCCAGGAGCACCGGCAGCCAGGCCCAGGGTCTGCTTCGCGGCCTGCTCGCGGAGGTGAGGGTGACCGTGCTTTGTTCGGCGCGGGGATGACTCCGGCGCTGCCAATCCGCCAACTCAATGTTGCATTTCGAGCGCATAGCGTTTCTCACTTCAGCGGCTCATAGTCTGGCTCGCCGCGAATCTGTCAATCCCCTTCGTGCAAGCGACGGGCTTCGGCCCTCGATTTCGGCTTTGACAGGCCCGAGGTTTGCTGGCAGGCTTGCAGTCCGAATTTGGAAGGTCTTCCAAAGACTGAGAGCTGATCGGGTTCAGCCCGACAAAGAAGCGATTGGAATATTATGGCAGAACTAGTTGGAAATCTGTTAGTGGCGCAATCCGGCGGGCCGACGTCCGTCATCAACGCCAGTTTGGCCGGTGTGATTCAGGAAGCGGGCCGGCATGAGTGCATCGAGGAAATCTACGGCGGCGCCAATGGCATCCTCGGCATCCTCAACGAGGAGCTGATAGACATTAATGATGAGCGCGCCCGGACCATCGAGGGCCTCAGATACACGCCCGCCGCCGCGCTCGGCACGTGCCGCTACAAGATTGACTTCAAGAAGAAGCCCGAGAAAGCCGCCAAAGACATGGACCGGCTCTTCCAGGTGTTTGAGGCCCACAACATCCGCTACTTCGCTTACATTGGCGGCAACGACTCCCAGGACACGTCGCACAAGATCCATGAAGAAGCCATCAAGCGCAGCTATGTGCTGCGCGTCATCGGCGTGCCCAAGACCATTGACAACGACCTGCCGCACACGGACAACTGCCCCGGCTACGGCTCGGTCATCAAATACAACGCCACCACAGTCACCGAAGTTGGCTTGGACGTGGGCAGCATGGCGACCGATGACGGCTCCTGCTGCATCATTGAAGTGATGGGCCGTTCGGCAGGCTGGATCGCCGCCGGCACCGTCCTGGCCAAGCGCGGCAACCCTGCCAACCCGCCCCATATCATCCTGCTGCCCGAACTGCCCTTCGAGGAGGAGAAGTTCCTCGCCAAGGTGAAAGAGACCGTAGCCGCCTACAAGTACTGCATCGTGGTCGTTGGGGAAGGCATCAAAGACACCTCGGGGCACGAAGTGGGCGCCGACAAGACCCGGCTGGATGCGTTTGGCCACCCGGTGCTTGCGGGGGCGGCCGAGGAGCTGAAAGAAATCGTGCAGGCCAAGCTCAAGACCAAGACCCGCACCGTGCTGCTCGGCTACGCGCAGCGTGCCGCTGCGCACTGCGCGAGCTTGACCGATGCCACCAATGCCTTTGCCTGCGGCGAAGCCGCCGTCAAGGCCGCGATCGCCGGTGAGAGCGGCTACATGGTCAAGATTGTCCGGGACCCGCAGCCTGACGGCTCGGTTAAGTGGACCACGGGTCTGCAGCCGCTGGCCGACATCGCCAACGTCGAACACTTCATTCCGCGCGACTGGATCAGCGAGGACGGTTACCTGCCCAACGAGAAGTTCGTCGCCTACGCTCAGCCGTTGATTGAAGGCGAAGTCAAGTGCCCGGCCGAAGGCGGCCTGCCCAAGTACGTGGTGTTGGAGAAGACCAAAGTGGAGAAGAAGCTCCCACCGCGCGAGGGCTGAGACAGCCCCGCAGTCCTGATTCCCGAAGGCAGGCGCGCCTTGCCAGGGCGTTCGCTTTTGATTCGCATGGCCGCGCAAGCCGGGCCATCTTTGGTCCGATTGAGAGACTAAGCTCGGGCATTATGGCCAGGCACCACACAGAAAACTTGAGCTCGCCAGGGGCGGACATGCCCCCCTTCCCTCCCGGTCTGCACCATGCCTATCTGTTCTCGGTCTTCAATGCCTTCTCCTACCAGATCGTGCTCAACAGCCCGATGGTTCTCTACGCCAAGACCCTCGACGCCAGCGCCACCGTGCTCGGCATCATCGCGGGCATGATGCCCCTGCTGGTCATCTTCCAAATCCCCGCCGCCAGCCACATCCCCCGGCTGGGCTTCAAACGTAAGCGGTAAAGGGGGTGCGCTCTATTCGGAGCGGTACCAACTGGTAGAC
>CAZHEW010000272.1:0-5193 GCA_964531815.1 uncultured Verrucomicrobiota bacterium | reverse complement strand
GCGCATGGATTGGAACGGCCGCATATCCTGCGGCATAGACACCCGCACTGAGAAAAGGGCGGAAGCCGGGAGCCTCTTTCAGCTTGCCAGGAAGCCCCTGGCGTTGGCACTTTCCGACATGCCAGCGACCAAAGAGTCCGACAACCTCGATGCCCGGTTCTACAAAACGGCAGACGCTTTCTTCCCTGCCCACAGCAGTGTCGGGCTGACCTATGACGATGTAACGCTGGCGACCATGTACTCGGAGATTCTGCCCCGGGACACGCAGCTCAACACGTTGCTGGCGGAGGGACTGGAGCTGAACATTCCTGTCATCTCGGCCGATATGGACACGGTGAGCGAGTCGCGCATGGCAATCGCGCTGGCGCTCAACGGCGGGCTGGGGCTGATCCACTACAATATGCCTGAGCGGCAGCAGCTTTCCGAAGTCAGCCGCGTGAAGAACCACGTGCATGGGCTGATTCAGGAGCCGATCAAGGTGGCGCCGGAGCAACTGATCGGGGAGGTGTTGGAGTTGATCGCCAAAAGGCGGTTTGCCTTCAGCACGTTCCCGGTGGTGGACGGGCAGGGTAAACTGGCCGGCCTGTTGTCCGGCAGCGTCGTGAAGCAGCGCTACGCCCGGCGGGGCGTCGCGGAGTTGCTGACGCCGCGGAGCCAGGTTCACACCCTCAGCAAGAAGGAGCTTGGCCGGGATCCCATCGCCAAGGCCGACAAGTTCTTCGCCGACCATCCCGGCATCCACAAGCTGCTGGTGGTGGACGACCGGGACCATTTGCAGGGACTGTTCACCCTGAGCGACGTGGAGCGGATCACCCAGGAGCGGAACGCGCAGTTCAAGCCGGCGCGGGACGCGCGTTTCCGGCTGATCTGCGGGGCGGCGGTTTCAGCGACCCGGAACGCGTTCGGCGAGCTGGACCGCGAACGCATCCTGACTCACGTGGGCACGCTGGTGGAGCGGGGGCTGGACGTGGTGGCCGTCTCGACCGCGCACGGCCACAGCCGGGGCGTGGGCGACGCGGTGCGGATGCTGCGCGACGCTTTCCCCAAGCTGCCGATCATCGCGGGCAACGTGACCAGCGCCGCGGGGGTGGAGTTTCTTGCCGACTGCGGCGCGAACGCGATCAAAGTGGGGCAGGGCCCGGGCTCGATTTGCACCACCCGCATGGTCGCCGGCGTCGGCATTCCGCAAATGACGGCGCTGTATCTGGCGTCGCGGGCGGCGCGGCAAAAGCGGGTCGCGATCCTGGCCGACGGCGGCATTACCAAGTCGGGGGATATTGTGAAGGCGATGACGCTGGCTCATGCAGTCATCTGCGGCGGGGTGTTGGCCGGCTGTTCGGAAGCGCCCGGCGAGGTGATCGAAATTGGCGGCAAGCTCTACAAGCAGTATCGCGGCATGGGTAGTTGGGCGGCGATGAAGGCCGGGGCCGCGGCGCGGTATGGTCACACATCTGATCCGACCCGCAAGGTCGCGCCGGAGGGGATCGAAGCGCTGAAGGAAGCCAGCGGCTCGATTGACCGTGTCCTCGCGCAACTGATCGGCGGCATTCAATCCGGCATGGGCTACCTCGGCGCGGCCAACCTTGCCCAGCTTCGAGAAAAGGCCCGTTACATCCGCGTCAGCCCCGCCGGCCAGCGCGAGGCTGCGCCGCATGATGTCGTGGAGCTAAAGACGGGAAGCTGAGTCGAAGCGGGCGTTTAGAACCGAATCGCTTCGTTCATCTGTCCGCACTGGGAGCAACGGGAACGGTCTACGTCCGGGTCATCGGTATAAACGTAGCCGCACCGGCCGCAGCGGAAGATGCGGTCCTCGCTGCCGGTCGGCTCAAAATGCCGCCGGCGAATCTCGGAGTAGATGCCGGCGCCGGCCAAGCCGGCCAGGAGGACGACCACGTAGGTGAGGATCAGGTGGGGAATGGACATGGTCAATCCGCGCGGAAGAGGCAGGTCACGGCTGTGGGCCGGCCGCCGGGGTGTTGGTGGGCGGGAGCGGCAGGGTGTGCCAGAGAAAGACCATTCTGCCCCAGCTCAAATTCGCCGTCGGAGCCGGCGCGAAGTCGGCCGGGGAACGGGTGAGCGGCTCGAAGCGCGCGGTCCTGGCTTGATTCAAGGCATGCTGGTCAGCCTCGTGGGAACCGCTGCCCGCCAGCAATGTGACGGAACGCGGCATTCCGTCGGCGTCCACGAGGAGTTGCGCGACGCTGTGGGTCAGGATGTCGTGGTTGGTCCAGGAGCGCAAATCCAGCGGCGCAAGCAGCCGCCGGTGGGCCAGGGCGCCCTGCAGTTGCACGGCGGATTGGCCGGTACCAACTGGCTGCGGCGCAGGTTCCGGGAGAACCGACCGAGGCTCGGGCCTGGCAAGAGCAAGGAGCGGCGTGAAGTGGCTCGTCTCGGCCAGCCGGGTGAAGGCAGCGCCGAGTTGGCCAATGACCGGCGCGGGAGGACTCGCCGGCTCGGGCCACGTGAAGGCGTGGGCGGCGGGGTGCGGGGCTTTGAGCCAGGCCGGCGCGGCAACCGCCTGCGGTTGTGGCAGGACGAACAAGGTGGGATCCTGCAGCGCCATCAACTCGGCGGCAGCACTTCCGGCAAGCCTCAGCGTAAACCCAGGCGCGGCCTGGTGGGGCCGGATCGGCGAGGTCTCGCCCAGCCAGAAGATCAAGGCGAGCTGGACCAGGAATACCAGCGCGACCACGCCCCACCAGCGGCGACGCGACCAGGACCGCGATGCAGCCGACACGGGCGTCATGGTGAGGAACGGGGGGGAGGGGGAGCGTAAGGACTGGGCAACGTGGCGAGCAGGGCTTCGGCAATGCCGGCATCGCGCGCCAGGAGCGCCAGGTGCAAGCACATCTCGTAGCTAACCGCCTTGTCGGCTTGCACAACCAATGTCAGCGGTTCGCCGGATTTCTGCACCGCAGCCTGCAGCCTGCGCTTGAGTTCGCCTTCCTGAATCCACTGGTTCTCGTAATAGAGCCGCCCGTCGGCATCCAGGGCGACGGACACGGATGGCTTGTCGGTGCCTGGCAAACCATCCGCCCGTGGAACTCGCAGCTCCAGGCGCGCTCCCGGCGTATAGACCAGCGTCCCCAGCATCATGAACATCACCAGCAGAAAGAACACCGCCGCAAAAGGCGCGGCGTCGAGTTGACGCCGGAAAATGGTGGCATTGCGAGGGAACTTCATGGCGACGGCGGCGCCTTGATGTCTTCGGTGACGATGCGCACGATCTCGGTCGCGGAACGTTCCATGTCCAGCACGATGGAATTGACGCGGCTCACCAGGTAGTTGTAGGCGGCATGCGCGGGGATGGACACCGCCAGGCCCGCCGCCGCGCAGACCAGCGCCTGCCAGATCCCGCTGGAAAGCTGGCCAATATGGGCGTTGAGACCGGATTCCTGCATCCGGCCAAAAGTATGGATGAACCCCAGCATGGTGCCCAGCAAGCCTATCAGCGGCGAAAGCTGCGCAATCGTCGCCAGCAGGCTTAGTTTCCGCTCCAGCCGCGGCACTTCTGCCGAGCCGGCTTCCTCCAGCGCCTCGCGCACGCGCTCCCGGCCCTGGTCACGATTCACGATGGCAATCTTGACCAGCCGGGCGATGGGCCCGGGCGTGGCGTCGCAAATGGACAACGCCTCGACCAGGTTGTTGCGCTTCAGGACGGTGCGGATGCCGTTGAGGAATTCGGTCGAGTTGATCTGCGCGCGGTGGCAATGCAGAAAGCGCTCGATGAACACCGCCACCGCTACCGCGCTGATGATCAGGAGCAGCCACAACACCGGGCCGCCGTGGGACAACATTACCGGCAACGTTAGCATGGCCCCCTTTATACGTGCCGGGCAGGCAGGTTCAAAGGCCAAAGTTGGCTCTGCTCCCCGTTGTTTCGTCTTGCTTCCCGCCCCCGCCGGCCAAATCCTCCCGGCATGGAACAACCAGACCAGCTTCGCACGCTCTTCCAGATGCAGAAAGCGTTGAACGAGCGCATTGGTGTCCGCACCGAGTGCATGAACACCGAGGAAAAGACCAAGTGGCTGCTGAATTATTGCCGGGCCATGTCCCAGGAAATTGCCGAGCTCACCGACAGCGTGCCGTGGAAATGGTGGGCCAAGTACCAGAAGTTTGACGAGCAGAACGCCAGGGTCGAGGTCGTTGACCTTTTCCATTTTCTCATCAGCCTGGCCCAGGTGCTGGGGATGAGCGCGGATGACGTGTTCCAGGCTTACGTCCGCAAGAACGAAGTGAATTGCCGGCGGCAGGACACCGGCTACGCGGTCAAGGACGAGCATGACTCGAAGCACATTTGATCCGAGCCCTTCTCAACTCCTGCCGAAGGTCGGCCATCGGTCCCTCATCCCATGAACAAACCTATCCCGGAAATCCACGCGGAATGCGGCGCCCCTGTCCCGCGGCGCTGGCGCAAGGAAGTCGAGTGCGTCTTGATCACCGACGCCCAAATCGCCCGCCGCATTCAAGCCCTGGCGTGCGATATTGCGCGCGATTTTGCCGGCCGTGAAATGGTGGTCGTTTCGCTGCTTAACGGGACGGTGATGTTTCTGGCCGATCTGATTCGGAGCCTCTCGCTTCCTTTGCGGCTCGACTTCATCGGCGTCTCCAGCTACGGCGCGGGCACCGAATCAGGCGACCTGGTCTTCACCAAGGAACTGCGGCTGAGTGTGCGCGGGCGCGACGTGTTGCTGGTGGATGATATTCTCGACACCGGCAAAACGCTCTACCGTGTGCTGGGCAGGCTCCGCGTCCTCAAGCCGCGCCGGATCAAGACGTGCGTCTTGCTGAACAAAGCCGCCCGCCGGGTGGAGCCCGTCGAAGCGGATTACGTCGGCTTTGAGATTCCCGATTACTTTGTGGTGGGCTACGGGCTGGACTTCGCGGAGCGGTATCGCAACCTGCCGTTTGTCGGCGTCTTACACCCGCACGTTTACAAGAAAGGCTGCCAGCGGCTTAACCCTGCCAAGCCCGGAAAGGCGCGGACGCGGGTCCGGGCGTGACTGCCGCGCCGGGCTCCGGCGGTTGTTTCGGTTGCGGAGACCGGTGACAAGGCCCCAGCCAGGCGCCTGACCACCTGTCGGTTTTCTCTCTTTCGCACGATCCAATTCCCTGCGTCGGGTTTCGGATTCCCGTCGAGGAAATGGTGGGCGCTGAGGGACTCGAACCCCCGACCTACTCGGTGTAAACGAG
>CAZHEW010000271.1:3908-5218 GCA_964531815.1 uncultured Verrucomicrobiota bacterium | reverse complement strand
CTGGCGGGCGGCAAGGGCGTGCGGCTCCACCCGTTCACCATCAACTTCCCAAAGCCGCTCGTGCCCCTGGGGGACACGCCGGTCATCGAAGTCCTCATGCGGCGTCTGCTTCGCGCCGGCATTGCCGACATCACGCTTACGCTGGGACACCTGGCCGAGCTGATGAAGGCCTACTTCCAGCATCGCCGGCAATTGGTGGAGCGGATCCGGCTGCGCTTTGTGGAGGAGGAGGAACCCACCGGCACCGCCGGCTCGCTCTCCCTGATTCCCGGGCTGACGGACACGTTCCTGGTGATGAATGGCGACCTGCTGACCAACCTCGATTTTCACGCGCTGGTCGAGTTTCATCGGCGGCAGAAAGCCCTGCTGACCATCGCCACCCACACGCGCGCGGTCAAGATTGACCTGGGCGTGCTCGAGTTCGACCGGAACCACCGGGTCACCGGCTACCGGGAGAAGCCTGAGCACCATTACCAGGTCAGCACTGGCGTTTACGTGTATGAGCCCGCCGTGCTCCAGCACATCCGGAAGGGCCAATACCTCGATTTCCCCGAGCTGGTGCTGCGGCTCATCAAGCGCGGCGAGCGCGTCTGCGCCTACCCCGCCGACTGCCTCTGGCTCGATATCGGGCGGCCCGACGATTACGCCCGCGCCCAGGAACTTTTCGCCGAGAAACAAGGCGCCTTTGAACGGGTCTGAGAGGCAGGGGCCTATTTCCTTTTTGTGTCCACGATCCTTATAACCGGCGCCGGCAGCTTTACCGGGGCGCACCTGGCCAGGCACCTGAGTTCCACGGGGGCGGGCGCGGTGGTCGGGAGTGACATGCCGGCTCAGTCCGGCCAAACGTCAACGGCTGAATTCAAGCCCTGCGACATTCGGAGCAGCGCGGAAGTGAGCCGCCTGCTGGACTCCGTTCAGCCTGATAGGGTTTACCACCTGGCCGGGGTGAGCGACGAGAATGACCCGTCCGCTCTGATCCGCATCAACATCGAGGGCACCTGGAACCTGCTCGAGGCCTGCCGCCAGCTCGAGCGGCCGCCGCGCGTCCTGCTCGTCGGCAGCGCTGCCGGTTACGGGGCCCAGCCCGACACGGTGGACGCACTGCGCGAAGACATGCCGGCCTGCCCCAGGACCCTGTATGGCTTCAGCCGGGAGGCGGAACTGGCCCTGGGCCAACTGGCCGGTCGCCGCTGGGGACTGCCGGTCTTCCTGTGCCGGGTGTTCAACCTGATCGGGCCGGGGCTGAGCGAACGGTATGCCCCGGCAGCCATTCTCCGGCGCCTGCTGGCCTGCGGCGAGGCCACGCAAAC
>CAZHEW010000271.1:0-3808 GCA_964531815.1 uncultured Verrucomicrobiota bacterium | reverse complement strand
CTTTGCAGGTTTGTGTTTTTGAGAAGATAGTTTGGCTATGAGTATTGAGCTTGAAATCGAGAGAATGACACTGGAGGAGAAGTTGCGCACGATGGAAGCCTTGTGGGCAAACCTGAGCCGCAACGAGCAAGACCTCCAGTCTCCGCCCTGGCATGAGCATGTCCTCGACGAACGAGAGCAACGGATCAAGTCCGGTCAGGAGCAATTCGTGAGTTGGGAGGACGCCAAGCGAGAGCTTCGCGACCGCCTCGCATGACGATTGTCATTCTGCCGTCAGCGAGAGAGGATCTGGCTGCTGGTTTTGCGTTCTACGAGAAGCAAGAAGCGGGTCTCGGCAGTTACTTCCTTGAGTCGTTGTTTTCCGACATTGACTCGCTCAGATTATATGCCGGCATCCATCGGAACGTGTTTGGTTTTCACCGGCTTCTTTCCAAACGGTTCCCCTATGCGATCTACTATGCAGTTGAGATGGAAGTGGTCCGCGTTCGCGCGGTTTTGGACTGCCGCCGCGAGCCGGCGTGGCTGCGAGAGCGATTGAAATAGCAGGCTTATTCAGTAGTCGTGCAGTCCCCGTAGCTCCCAGAATCCGCATTCCCGCTTGCCGCCTTTTGATCTAGTCTAAGGCATGACGCACCCATCAAGAGCCGCCGTCCGACCGGTCTCGGCAGACCGGCTAGCCCTGGCCCAGCAGGCATTCGAGCGCTTCCACTCCCGTTGTTTTTGGTTCATGCACCGGGACGCTCGAATCACCGAGCAGGAGGTTCCTTACATCTGCGAGCGCTTGCGGGCAGATGGCGGCCGTGCTGGTTTTCTGCTTGCCGCCCAAATATGCCAATAGCGGGTTTTGAAAAAGCCATTCTGCGGCTGCTCGCGGCGAACCGGAATCCGGAAAGTTACGTGGGCGGGGCCACTGTGCTGTTGCGGGACGAGAAATCGCATCGTCGGTCGCAGGATATTGATTTATTTCATGATACCGCCGAAAGCGTGAAGATCGCTGCAGATGCGGATGGTGCGCTGCTGGAAAAGCACGGTTACGAGGTCGTGTGGGACAATGTGCAACCCACCTTTCGCCGGGCGCTGGTGACGCGCGAGAGCACGACCACGCGAATTGAATGGGTGTTCGACTCGGCCTTCCGATTCTTCCCGGTGCAGCCCGACCCGGAAATGGGTTACGTGCTGAATTTCTGGGATGCCGCCACTAACAAATTGCTGGCCTTGGCGGGACGGGGAGAATTGCGGGATTACCTGGATGTCCTGCAGTTGCATCGGCACCATTTGAGTCTGGGTGCGCTGGCGTGGGCCGCGTGTGGCAAGGACATGGGTTATACCCCGCAGTTCATCCTCGAGGAGGCTCAACGGCTTGTCCGCTATCCGGCGTCGCTCCTGTCCGGACTGATTTTGTGCGAACCGGTGGACTTGGTGGAATGCAAAAAACAATGGCTGGAGGCCGTCCGCTCCGCCAAGGGATTATTTGACCGCCTTCCCGCCGAAGAGGTGGGCTGTCTTTATCTTGATGCCGGAGGAAACCCGGTAACGCCGGATCCGGCCTCGGCGGCGTTTCCCGCGCTGCGCCGGCACTTCGGCAGCGTCCGCGGCGCCTGGCCCGTGATCCGTGAATGATTTCATCTGCTCAGCATCCCAGCTTTGACGAGTTCGCTGCTGTCTGTCCTGTGCCCGCGCAGTCCTTGCCAATGCCGCCATATACTGGGATAATTAGAACATGAGCAACCGAGAGATCGCCATTGACCTGATCCAGAAGCTGCCGGAAGACACCTCGCTTCACGACATTGCGAGGGAGATCGAGTTTATTGCTGGCGTCCGCGAGGGTTTCGACCAACTGGAACGCGGTGAAGGTGTTCCGGCGGAAAAGGTGAGGGAGATGGTCCCTTCATGGATTGCAAAGTAATCCTTTCCCCTCGGGCGATCCAAGACCTCGGCGAGATTGTCCGCTACATTTCATTCGATGATCCATAGGCGGCCGAACGGCTAGGTTACGCATTGATTGAAGCAGCTCTGTCGCTCAAGACCCTGCCGGAGCGCGGGCATCTTGTCTCTGAGTTCGCCGATGGAGTAACCCGCGAGATCCTGCACGGGCACTACCGGGTTGTTTACCGGCATAATCAGGCCCAGCAGGCAGTCTGGGTCTCACGTTTTTGGCATGGTGCCCGAGGGACGCACGAAATCCCGCGTCTGTAACGCAGCATTGCGGTCTGCACTCTGATTTCTGGTTTGGTAGTCTCAAGCATTAACCACCTGCAGTTCCGTCGTCCTGTCGTCTCGTAGTCCCGTAGTCCGTGGTCCGTAGTCCTGTAGTCCCGCAGTCCTGTAGTCCCGTAGTCCTGTAGTCAGTGGTCCTGTTGTCCGTAGTCTCGTAATGCCCAGACCCCTGCTTTCCGCGTTTCAGCCTGTCAGCATTCCAGCTTTGACGAGTGTTCTCTGACCTCTGCCCTCTGATCTCTGATGTCTGCCTCCTGACCCCTGGATTTCTGCTTTCAACTTTCCTAATTTCTGCTTTAGACAGCTAAAATGCCCCCCTCCACTCCGATCTCCGCGCTCCCCACTCCGCACTCAGACGCCTGGGATTTGGTGATCCGCCCCCGGACCGGCTGGTTCGACTGGCGGTTGCACGAACTGTGGCAGCACCGGGACTTGTTCTGGCTGCTGGTCTGGCGCGACTTTGTCACCGTCCACAAACAGACCATCCTCGGCCCGCTCTGGCATGTGGTTAACCCCATCCTGACCTCGTTGATCTACACGCTGATCTTCGGGAGGGTAGTCAAGCTGCCCACCGACGGTTTGCCCCCTATTCTGTTCTACATGTGCGGGACCGTGGCGTGGAACTACTTCTCCGCGTGCTTCGTCAAGACCAACAACTCGCTGGGCGGCAATGCCGGCCTGTTCGGCAAAGTCTATTTCCACCGGCTCGTCACCCCGTTGTCCGTGATTGTGTCCTGCTTCATTTCGTTTGCCATCCAGTGCGGCATCCTGGCGGCGACGGTGACACTGTTTGGGCTGCGGGGAGCGTCCATCCATCCCAACGCGTGGCTGCTGGCTCTGCCGCTGCTGGTGTTCATGCTGGCCGGCTACGGGCTGGCCTTTGGGCTGATCTGTTCGGCGGTGACTACCCGCTATCGCGACCTGGGGCAGGTCATCGGCTTCTTCACCCAGCTCCTCATGTACGCCACCCCCATCATCTACCCGGTCTCCGTGGTGGGTGAGAAATACCGCTGGCTGATCCAGGTCAATCCTTTCGCGTCCATCATCGAGACCTTCCGCTACGCGATTCTGGGCAAGGGCACGCCGGAGCCCTTCTACCTGGCCATGAGCGCCCTGCTGCTGCTGGTGCTGCTGATGGTGGGCATCACCCTCTACCTGCGCAAAGCCAGGACGTTTGTGGATACGGTCTGAGGGGGAAAAGCAGAAACTTGGAAAGTAGAAAGCAGAAATGACGAGCCAAGGGCGCCTGCCAGTGGAATTTCGCGAGCGGACGAAGCGTTACGCCGCAAGCGTGATCCGGCTTTTCGCCAAGCTCCCCAAGGCTCAGGAAGAAGTGAGAGTGCTTGGAAGGCAGTTGTTACGCGCGGGCACTTCCGTAGCTGCGCACGTTCGCGAAGCCTCCCGCGCGCGGTCGGATGACGAGTTTGTTTCCAAGCTGGGCGGTGCGCTTCAGGAAGCCGACGAATCTCTGCTTTGGCTTGAGCTCTTGCGTGAAGAATGCCAAATCGAGCCCGCCAGCACAAAGGCATTGGAAGGGGAGTCTTCTGAGCTGGTCGCAATCTTTACGACCATGATCAATCGAACCAGAGAA
>CAZHEW010000270.1:0-5229 GCA_964531815.1 uncultured Verrucomicrobiota bacterium | reverse complement strand
GGCGCATGAGCATGGGCACAACCATGACCACGGGCACAACCATGACCACGGGCACGAGCACGAACACGAGCACGAGCATGAGCACGGCGCGGGCCACCACCACGGCCACGAGCATCCCCAACCGCACTCGCATCCGCATACCCATGCCCATTCGCACGCGGAGCCGGGCCACGACCACGCGCACACTGCCGTCGGCGAAACGCGGCGGACCGTCGAGGTGCGCCGCGCCATTCTGGAGAAGAACGAGCGTCTGGCCGAGCGCAACCGGGGATTTTTCCGGGCGCGGGGTCTGCTGGTGCTGAACTTCCTCTCCTCGCCGGGCTCGGGCAAGACCACCTTTATCCGCGAGAGCGTGCGGCGACTCGAGCCTGAACTCAAGGCGGGCGTGATCGTCGGCGACCTGGCGACGGACAATGACGCGCGGCGTTTGCGCGAATCGGGGGCGCCTGTGGTGCAGGTCACCACGGGCACCGTCTGCCACCTCGAAGCGGAAATGGTGGGCCGGGCCGCGCAACAGCTCGACCTGCACGGCCTGAGCGTGCTCATCATCGAGAACGTCGGCAACCTGGTCTGCCCGGCCTCCTACGACCTGGGCGAGGACTTGCGCATCGTGCTGCTGTCGGTTGCCGAGGGCGAAGACAAGCCGCTGAAGTATCCGCCCATTTTTCAATCGGCAGACGTCGTCATCGTCAGCAAGATAGACTTGGCTGCGGCCTGCGGTTACGACCGCGCCACGGCACTGGCCAACATCCGGCGGGTGTCTCCGCGGGCGCGGGTGTTTGAAACCTCCGCTAAAACCGGCGAGGGGCTGGACGCCTGGCGCGAGTTCCTCCTTGAGCAGCGGCAGGCGCGAAGATCGCTTGATCCCTTGAGCTAAGCACCCGGCGGCTTGCCCGGCCCGCCGGAAATCGCGAGGCCTGTGCTGTCCTGTCAGAGGCCCTGGCCCGAATATTGCATGCCCCGCACCAAACCCCAACAGGCCGGCGCGCGAGCATCTTGCCCGCTAAGGTCGTTCGGACCGTGTTAGCGGGCAAGATGCCCGCGCACCGGCTTTGCCGCCATCAAACGTCCGGACCAGACGGCTGCGCAGGTTCCTGCGTTTCCTGGTTGAAATCGGCCGCGGATCGTGTTCTCTGATCTCATGCAACTGTCGCCCCGCCTTCGCCTCGCCTGCGTTGTGCTCGCCTGCGGGTTGGTTTACCCTCCCGCCATGTCATCTGAAACGCCCGCCACAGACGGCGCCATGCTGGTTTATATCGGCACCTATACCGGCGCGAAGAGCAAAGGCATTTACGTGTCCCGCTTCAATTCCGTGACCGGAGAGCTGACGGCGCCGGAGCTGGCGGCGGCAACCCCCAGCCCCAGCTTTCTGGCGGTCCACCCGAACCGGCGTTTCCTCTATGCGGTCGGGGAAACGAGCCAGCCGCAGGGCAAGGGCGGCGGCACGGTCAGCGCGTTCATAATTGACGCCAGGAGCGGCCATCTGACCTTGCTCAACCAGGCGTCCTCCGGCGGGGCCGGGCCATGTCACCTGGCGGTGGCCGGAGCAGGGAAATGCCTGCTGGTGGCCAATTACGGCAGCGGGAGCATTGCGGCGCTGCCGATTCAAGCCGCGGGCGCGTTGGCCGAGCCCGGCACGGTCGTTCAGCACCGGGGTTCGAGCGTGAACCCGCGGCGCCAGGCCGGGCCGCATGCACACTTCATCACCGCGGATCCAGACAATCGCTTTGCCCTCGTGTGTGACCTTGGGCTTGACCAGGTGTTGGTTTACCGTCTGGACCCGGCCAAAGCCGGGCTTGTGGCGAATGACCCGCCCTTTGCGGCCGTCAAGCCGGGCGCCGGCCCAAGGCACCTGGCGTTTCATCCTTCGGGCCGCTTCGTTTTCCTGATCAACGAGTTGGACTCCACGCTGACGGTGTTTGCCTATGACAAGACCCGCGGCACGTTGGACAACCTGCAGACCGTTTCGACGCTGCCGGAGTCATTCACAGGCCAGGGCACCTGCGCCGAAGTCCAGGTGCACCCCTCCGGACGATTCGTCTATGGCTCGAATCGCGGCGACGACAGCATCGCCGTGTTCGGCTTCGACGCGAGAAAGGGCAAGCTGACCCTGGTGGAACACCGGCCCACCCAGGGCAAGACGCCCCGGCATTTTGCTTTTGACCCGACCGGCAGATGGTTGCTGGCGGGAAATCAGGGGTCGGACAATTTGGCCGTGTTCCGGGTTGACGCCAAGGCGGGCCGCCTGCGCGGCACCGGACACACCGCGACGGTTGGCGCGCCCGTTTGCGCGGTGTTTGTGCCCGGGATGCAGCCGGAACCCTGACCGGCGTACCCAACCGGACGCTGCGCCTGTCCAAAGGCCGTGCCTGGACTGCATCCTGCGGCGCAGGCAATGGGGAGGGGCGAACGGCTGGGCTACTTCTTCTTGAGGAGACCGCCCACCCCTTTGGTGACTTTCTGGAGGGCATTGCTGGCCACATTTCCCGAGTCCTTTACCACGGAGAAAGCCCCCTTCCCAATATCCGCCACCGCGCCGGAAGCTGCCTCGACAGTGCTCTTCTCGATTGCCGCGATCACTTTCTCCACCAGCTCCGCCGGGGTGATGCCGTCAGGGCCCGTGCCCAAATCCCGAAGGTGAATGTCCGGCAGCGGCACTGCAGCCTCGCCGCCGCCCAGCGGAGTGTTCGCCCTGACATGAATCTTGCCCTCGGTGATGCTGAATTCATTCACCTGGAGCTTTTTGGCCGGCTTGGCCTCCTTGGGCGAGGACGGCGCCTGCTGGCCGCCGCCCAGGGCCGCCTGAAGGTTTGCCTTGATCGTGCTAAGATTGTTACGCTTCAGATCGGTCTCGTAAGTGATCTCAGGTCCCTGAAGCTTGATGGCATGGATGACAATCTTGTCCGAAAAGAGTGATGTCGGCTTGAGAGAGAGGTGGGCGGCCCCGACGCTGATGGCCGAGGGCGTCTTGAAGCCTTCGGGGTTGCCGAGCACCAGGCCCTTGATAGAGCCCGAGCCGGAGAGCGGAGACAGGCTTACCGACTTAACGTTGACAGGTGCTTTGGTCAGCTTCGGCCCAAGCGTTTCCATCCCGCCCTTGACGGCTGCCCCCAGGAACAGTCTGGCCGCCAGAACGGCGAGAACCACCACCGCCACCAAGGCGACAGCAATACGAGTAATTAGTTTCTTCATAAGCAGGTTACTACGGTTGCATTGCAGTTTGACTCTTGGAGCTCTCTAATGCAGGCCATCGTATGCGAAGGCATTCAAGCCGCCAGCAGCGATTCAACGGCTCTGACAAGTTGCTTGGGCTGGTACGGCTTGGCCAGGAACTGATCGGGCCTCGACAGCGCGACATGGAGCACTTCTTCCCCCACAGTGCCGCTGAGCAGGAGAATCTTCTGCTGCGGTCGGATTCTCCGACAGGCGGCGGCCAGTTCCAGGCCGTTCATCGTGTGCATCGCGTAATCGGTGATGATCAGGGCGGGCGGCGATTCAGCATCGCGGTAGGCCTCCAGGGATGCCTCCGGGGCGCGAAAGGTCTCGACCGCGTAACCGAGGGTCTCCAGGATGACGGAGGCCAATTCCAGCAGCATTGGCTCGTCGTCCACCACGTAAATCAGCATTCTACCGCGCTGGGCGGTCTTGCCACTCGTTGACTTCGCCTCATTCATACGAAATTACCCATGATGAATAAACACCGGGGCCGGGCAGAATGCAAGTCTTCGCGGGTTCTTTTCCGCAATGCGTCTACCGAGCGGTCTTTATGTTGCCAGTTGAAGCCAGGGCTGATAGGGTTATGAGGTTTACTGTGTACCTGGAGCGATTACTACCGGAGAATGTGTGCCACCTGATGCCGGTCGAGCAGGTGTTCTCCGATGGCCCGCAACAAATCCGTCGCTGGACGCTGCTGAGCGCCGGCGCGGCCTCAACGGCGCGGCTGCATTGTTTGGCGCTCGCCGGCCTGGGGCGGAGGCAACGTGGACCGGACCTGACAGCCCCTTGGGATGATTCTTGCGCCCCCATCTGACCCCAAGTCGTTCGACTTCGGGGGCTCGGATGTGAAGGTAGCTCGGCTTCCGCGGAAGTTCTGCCCGATCTGCCAGCCTTGAGGGAAAGCTACCGGCTCTGCTGCAGGCGCTCGATCATCCGCGCCACGCGATCACGGTGGAGCAGCACCACTCGCGGGTCGGTAGTGAAATGGGTCAGGTCCCGGGAGACTTCGTCTGGCACTTTCAGCAGCCCGCGCGCTTGTTGGTACAACTCAGTTTCCCCGCGCCAGGCCAGCTCCCGCCGCGCCGCCTGCTGCAACAGCCACAGATACTCGTAGTCCTCCATCCCGTCGCGCAGGTTCTCCCAGCGCAGCGAGTTGATCGGGCCGTCCAGACACGGCGGCGGATCATCTGCCGGATCGCGCCGCGGCGGATACACAAACCGGCCATCCCCGTTGCCCCAGTAGCCGATCTCGCCCGGCTTCTCGCCGTAGCCCGATTTGTAGCTCATGGGATCGGCCCACGGATCCTGCAGCTTCGGGGGCGGAAACGCCGCGGGGCTGGTCCAGTAAGTTGTCGCCCAGATCAGGATGCCCTGCACGCCATACTGCCAGGACTGCCACGGCCACAGCCGCAGCTCGGTGCCGGGGTGATCAATGAACTCCGTGATGTAGGGCGCATGCGGGCCGCAGCAGATATACCACCACACCTCCTCGCCCGCCTCCCGCCGCTCGCGCACCAACTCCGGCTTCCATTGCGGCGTCAGCCCGCACCAGATCTCCACGTGCCCGAACAACTGCGGGTGGGGCTCTTCCGTCAACATGCGCCGGATTCCCGGCGCCGCCGAGTTGATTCGCTTCATGCCGTCCACCACGAAGTCGTAATCCTTCGGCTCCGGCTCGTCGAACCAGTAGGTGAACGCCTTGGGCAGCCAACCGCGCTCTTTCAGGTGCCTCTCGACCTGGCTCAGGTAATCCTGGAACAGCCGCGCGAACTCCGGCGTGCCCTCCTTGAACCCCTCCAACTCACCGAGATGCCGGCTGTGGAACGTGCCGCCCCCCATCCCGCGCAACCGAAGCTGGAAAGTGCTGAAATGCGCCCCGTCCAGCCACCGCTCCGCCGCCCGGTCGAACCTGGTGAAATCCACTCGCGCCTGCTTGTTGGTCCCCTCCCCCACAAAACGAATATCCATCGGCGCATAATCGTAGAAGGAATAGGGGCTGATGCGATGCTCGGC
>CAZHEW010000269.1:2637-5250 GCA_964531815.1 uncultured Verrucomicrobiota bacterium | reverse complement strand
CCATTAACCGGGCACCCTTTCCGCCAGATGCACATGGCAGGCTCGCCATCAAATATCGTGCATACGCTCACCGGGGCACGGGCTTCGGAAATAATTTCATGTCAGACAATTTCCCTGTCAGGCCCTTTAGACCATGTTTAGACCAACATGTAGCTTTTGCACACAGGGTGCATTGCGCCGCGAGTGTTGATTATCCCGGGAAACGCATTAAGATGCTTGTAAATTCAGTGCTTGCGCAGCGTTTGGCTTGCCTTCTAAGCAGAAAGTCCCGCGTTCGAGTCGCGGCGGGCGCGCCATTTCGAGGTTTGGGGGCCACAGCGAGTTCAGCTTGTCTCTTCCCTGGTTGAAACCCGTTTGGCGCAAGCCTGCGCAGCGTGACCACTGTGAACCCCGGTTTAAAGGTCACCGCTCCTGACTGCGCGCTCTTGACTGATCGCAGTGTGGACGCAGGCGGCTCGGGCATTAATGCGGCACCGAGCAGCGGTGCCAACAGGTCGTGTGTGTCCGCTGGGAATGCCCGGTATCGGCCACGCCGTATTTGGCTTTTTGCGCCGGGCCGTTTGTATGATAAAGAGTAGCCGTGTTTGATAATCGAGAACTGTTCGGCGGGCGGGAGCCGGCCATCGCGATTCACGGGGCGCGGGAGCACAACCTGAAGAATGTGTCGCTCACCGTGCCCCGCGGCCGGTTTGTCGTCATCACCGGCGTGAGCGGCTCCGGCAAGAGCACGCTGGCGTTTGACCTGCTGTTTGCCGAGGGGCAGCGGAGGTTCCTGAACTCAATGAACGTCTACGCGCGACAGTTTGTGGAGCAGTTGTCGCGGCCCGACGTGGACCTGATCGCCGGCATCCCGCCCACGGTGAGTATTGAGCAACGCATCAGCCGCGGCGGGGGCAAAAGCACGGTGGCCACGGTCACGGAGGTTCATCACTTCATCCGCCTGCTCTTTGCGCGGCTGGGCACACAGTTCTGCCCGAAGTGCCGGGTGCCGGTCGAGGCGCAGACCCGCGACGAACTGGGCCGGCGTTTGCAGCGGGAGTTGCGCCAGCGCGGCGACCTGGTGTTGCTGGCGCCGGTGGTCAGGAACCGCAAGGGTTTCCACACGGACGTAGGCGAATGGGCAGCCAGCCACGGCTATGCCGAGGTCCGGGCCGACGGGAAGCGCCATCCCACCAGCCAACGACTGCGCCTCGACCGCTTTCGCGAGCACGACGTGGAGATTGTCATTGGGGTGCTGGCGGCTAAACGCCTGCCCCCAGGAAGGCGAGTGTCCCCGCGAGCCCATGCCTCTCCGGCAAACGGGGCTCGCGAGGACGCTCGCCCTCCCGACCTGGGGGGGCAGCCGCTTATTGACGAAACACTCAAACTGGGACAGGGAACGCTGTTTGCGCTGGATAATCATCAGCGCCTCACCGTGCACTCGACCGAGCGCTCCTGCCCGCAATGCGGCCGTTCCTTCGAGGCGCTCGATCCAAAGAACTTCAGCTACAACTCATCGCAGGGCTGGTGCCCGCGCTGTCGGGGCTTCGGGGAGTTGTTCTACCTGCCGGAGGTGGACCGCGGCGCGCGGGCGGATGCGATCGAGGAATCATGGTACGGCTGGCAGGAGGGGCAGCGGGAGACCTGCCCCGAGTGCGGCGGGGCACGGCTCAATCCGCTGGCGCGGGCGGTGAGACTGGGGAGTGCGGAGTGCGGAGTGCGGAGTGCGGAGTGGAGAAGCGCGCCGACATTGGGGAGTGCGGAGCGCGGAGTGCGGAGTGCGGAGTGGAGAAGCGCGCCGACATTGGGGGGTGCGGAGTGCGGAGTGCGGAGTGCGGAGTGGAAGAGGACGCCCACGATTGACACGTTCGGCCAGATGTCGGTTGCGGAGGCGGATCATTTCTTCCGGCACATCAGGTTTGCCTCGCGCGCCGCGTTGATTGCGCGGGACATCCTGCCGGAGATTCGAGAACGCTTGAAGTTCCTCCGGGAGGTGGGGTTGGACTACTTGCAGCTTGGGCGGGGCGTGCCGACGCTTTCGGGCGGCGAGGCGCAGCGCATCCGGCTGGCGGCGCAATTGGGATCCAACCTGAGCGGCGTGCTCTATATCCTTGATGAGCCCACCATTGGCCTGCACGCGCGCGATAACGAGCAACTGCTGGCGGCGCTGGACAAACTCAAGGCCCGCGGCAACTCGGTGCTCGTGGTGGAGCACGACGAAGCCACCATGCGGCGGGCGGACTACATCATTGACCTGGGGCCCGGCCCGGGCGTGCACGGCGGTGAAGTCGTGGCCGCGGGCACGCTGGCCGAGTTGATGACGCACCCGGAATCGGTTACCGGAAAATGCCTGCGGGCGCATCGGCGGTATCCGACGCGTGGTGAACGCAGGCCGGTGAAAGACCCCGCGAGTCGAAAGTCCATAGACCGGAGACCGACAGCCAAAGTTAACCAGAGCCTCCTGACGTCGGCTGCTACGAGGGAGGACAGTGCAGGCTGGTTGACGCTCCGGGGCGCCAGAAGGAATAACCTGAAGAATCTCACGGTGCGGTTTCCCCTGGGGCGGCTGGTGGTGGTGACCGGGGTGAGCGGCTCGGGCAAGAGCACGCTGGTCCGCGAATGCCTGCTTCCCGC
>CAZHEW010000269.1:0-2537 GCA_964531815.1 uncultured Verrucomicrobiota bacterium | reverse complement strand
GGCTATTCGCCGAGCCGGTTCTCCTTCAACAGCGCGCAGGGCCGTTGCCCGGAATGCGAAGGGGCGGGAACAATCAAGCTGGAGATGAACTTCCTGCCGCCCGCTTTTGTGCGCTGCGAGGTCTGCGGCGGGACACGCTTCAATCGCGAGACGCTCGACATCGAATACCATGGCAAGAATGTTGCCGCGGCGCTGGAGCTGTCCGTGGAAGAGGCGCTGGAGTT
Source organism: uncultured Verrucomicrobiota bacterium (assembly GCA_964531815.1). Classification (GTDB taxonomy): domain Bacteria; phylum Verrucomicrobiota; class Verrucomicrobiia; order Limisphaerales; family UBA8199; genus UBA8199. The sequence continues at coordinate 2,313 of CAZHEW010000269.1, read as the reverse complement.
CTTCGCGAGCCTGCCCAGGATCAAGCGCCCCTTGCAGGCGCTGTGCGATACGGGGCTGGGGTACCTCAAGCTGGGCCAGACCAGCCCCACCCTCAGCGGCGGCGAGGCGCAGCGCGTCAAACTGGTTAGCCATTTGCTGTCAGGCCTGAAGGAGCCCGGGGCGCGTGACCACCGGCCCCGGCGGAACCTGTTCATCCTGGAGGAGCCGACCATCGGCTTGCACATGGCCGACGTGCAACGGTTGGTGCAGGTGCTGCAGCGTTTAGTGGATGCCGGGCATTCCGTCATCGTCATCGAGCATAACCTTGACCTCATCGCGGAAGCCGATTGGGTGATTGATCTCGGGCCCGAAGGCGGTGAGGGGGGCGGGCGCGTCGTCGTCACCGGCCCGCCCGAACAGGTGGCTCGCAACAAACGCTCGCATACCGGCTGGTTTCTGCGTAGCGTCCTCGCCCAGGCATGAACGCGACGTATGCCGAAATCCTCAACGGCTCGCCCCTGGCGCGGCGGGCGCCCGGCGCGCGGCACGAGATCATCTGCGCCCGCCTGCACCAATGGGTGGGTGCCAGCGTGGCGAACTTTGCCGGCACGCGGCTGCTGGCGCCGCGCGCGCAGCTCCGGCTTTCCCCCAGACACACGGTTTGCCCCGACCTGGCCCTGGTCGCCACGGCCACAGGCAAACTGTGGCTCGCCGCCGAGATTGTCAGCTCGGACGACCACCAGCCTGATACCGTCACCAAGAAGCAAATCTACGAGGAAATGAAGTTACCGCGCCTCTGGATGGTTGACCCGCGCTACGATAACGTGGAGGTCTATCACAGCAACGAATACGGCCTGGTGCTCAAAGGCATTCTGGCGGGGCGTGAACTCCTGACGGAGCGGTTGCTGCCGGAGTTCCAACTGACCATTACCGAGTTGTTTGCCGCGCAGCCTCCGGGCTGAGCGCACCAAGCGAGCGTGCTCAACAGAGTTACAATTGTCTTGGCGGGGGTCTTTCTGCTGGCGCAGTGTGCCGGCCTGGGGGCGCAGGCCAAGCCTCCGGCTGCGCCCGACCCGGCGCGCAAATTCGACTCCCTCGTCCTGCCGAATGGCGACGCGCCGGTCACTCTGGAGTGGATCAAGGTTTCCAGGGACCAGCGTGGCTTTGTGTCGGAAGCCTCGGGGCGGAGGTTCATCCCGTGGGGGTTCAACTACGACCGCGACTACAAGATGCGGCTGCTGGAGGACTACTGGGAGACCGAATGGCCGACCGTGGCGGAGGATTTCCGCGAGATGAAGCAACTCGGCGCCAACGTGGTGCGAGTTCACCTTCAATTCGCCCGGTTCATGGAGGCGCCGGACCGGCCCAATGAGAAGTCGCTCGAACGCCTTGGCCGGCTCGTCAAGCTGGCGGAGGAGACGGGCCTCTATCTCGACCTTACCGGGCTGGCGTGCTACCGCAAACGGAACGTTCCCGCCTGGTACAGTTCCCTTGAGGAGGCCGACCGCTGGCAAGCCCAGGCGCGCTTCTGGGAAGCGGTGGCCAGGCGGTGTGCGAAAAGCCCGGCCATCTTCTGTTACGACCTGATGAACGAACCGATCGTGCCTGCGGGAACACGAACGCCCGGCGACTGGCTCACCGGCGAGCTGGGCGGGTTCACCTATTGCCAGTTCATCTCGCTGGATCAGGCCGGTCGCCCACGGCCCGAGATTGCGCGTCGCTGGGTTGCCCGCCTCGCCGACGCCATTCGCAAACACGACCCGAAGCACCTGATTACCGTCGGCTTGCTGCCCAACAGCCTGGAAGGCTCCGCTGGGGCGTCAGGCTTCGTGCCCGGGACGATCGCCCCGCATCTGGACTTCATCTGCGTGCACCTGTATCCCAAGGCGGGCCGGATCGAGGAGGAACTGACGCTGTTGCAGGGCTTCCAGGCCGGCAAGCCGGTGGTCATCGAGGAGACTTTCCTGCTGCACTGCAGCAGCGCGGACCTGCGGCAATTCCTGGAGAGCTCCCGGGAACATGCTGCCGGCTGGATCGGATTCTACTGGGGCCAGACGCCGGCGGAGCTTGCACACTCAACCAGCATGGGCGATGCCTTCATGGCGGCATGGCTGAAGCTCTTCCAGGAAATGAAACCGCAAGCCTCAGCCATCCTGACCCGGTAGAAACGACGTGTCAGTCGAATTCCCCCCTCACCCTGCTCCCCCGCGTGGGGGCACGCGGCCTACAGAAGGTTGTAGGCGGCGTGCCCTCACGCGGCGATATCGCTAATCTCTGCAATCAAGCGCCAGTACCCCCGCAGCACCTCCGTTCTACCTCCGTTCTACCTCCGT
>CAZHEW010000268.1:0-5261 GCA_964531815.1 uncultured Verrucomicrobiota bacterium | reverse complement strand
GCATGAAGTCTCTGATGACCGTTCACGCGCTGCTGACCGCTGCTTTCGTCTTGAACCCTGGCGCCATGCCTGGCCAGACCGGGCCAGCCTCAGAGCTTCATCAGTGCGTGAAGCCCGTCCCCCGCGACGGTCAAGGCTATCAGCGGCATCTGGAGCTGAACAAGCGTGTCAAGGACAGTCAGGGCTTGGCCAAAGTCATCTTCGTCGGCGACTCTATTACTCAGGGCTGGGAGGTCAACGGCAAAGAGGTCTGGGCGAAGTATTACGCACCCCGGCAGGCTCTGAACCTGGGTATTGGCAGCGATCATACCCAGCACGTTCTCTGGCGCCTCGACCACGGCAATCTCGACGCCCTGCGACCCAAGGTCGCCGTCGTCCTCATCGGCGTGAACAATATCCCCGACACCAACAACACTCCCCGCCTGGTTCTCGAAGGCGTGACCGCAGTCGTCAAGAAGCTCAGGGAGAAGCTCCCCGAAACCAAGGTCCTGCTTCTGGGCATCTTCCCATTCCGGGAGGACTTCTGCGACCAGCGGGCCAAGGCGCTCCAGGTTAATCAGGCTCTGCACAAGCTGGATGACGGCCAATGGATTCACTTCCTGGACATCGGCCACCGGTTTATCCAGCCCGATGGCAGAATCTCCCGGAGCATGATGCGCGACTTTTTGCACCTCTCGCCCGACGGCTATCGTCTGTGGGCCGAGGCCATCGAGCCCGACCTGGCGTCCATGCTTGGTGAGAAACCTATAGCGCCGTGAATCGGACGCACTCTGGCGAAATCTCTTTTGCCTGATCTATTCCGAGGCATGCGTTCAGGGCGGATTTGCTGTTTCCGAAAGGGCCAGACTTCTCTAAGCTTCGCCCCCGCATGATGGCCGTTAGAATGTCCTTATGAAGATTGCGTTGTTTGGCATTGCCGAGATCAAAGCCGGCAAGCATAACCTCAAGGATCCGCGGCTGGACCAGGCCGACAAGTTGGTCGAGGCTGACAAGAAGACCCACGCACAAGCCGATGTGATCGGCGAGGACCTGATGCTTGAAGCCGATGGCATCCTTGCCACCCAGGAAACGAAGGCGGATTTGATCCTCAAAGACCTCGAGTTCGTGGAAACGCGCCTGGGCCGCGATCCGCAGCCCGGGGAGCGCGCGGCGCTGGAGAAGATCAAAGCGCTGCTGGAAAGCGAACGGTTTGTATTCAACTCGGGCCTGAGCGCCGAAGACCTGCAGGCGGTCGCGGCGCACAGCTTCTACACGAACAAGCCGGTCACGGTCGCGGCGCGCGAGGACCTGCAAGACCCGGAGGCCCTGTTGCTGCGCGCTTTTGCGGATGCGGGCTACATCTGTTTTCTGACGGTCGGCGGCAAGGAGAACCGCGCCTGGCCCATTCGCAAAGGCACAACAGCCTGGGAAGCGGCCGGCACGATTCACTCGGACATCCAGAAGGGCTTCATCCGCGCGGAGGTGATCAGCTTCGCTGACTTCATCGCAGCCGGCGGCGAGACCCAGGCCAAGCGGGCGGGCAAGCAGCGCCTGGAACTCAAGCAGTATGTCGTGCAGGATTATGACCTTGTGAACTTCCGCTTTAACAAGTGAGCTGGCCGGATTGAGCGTCACGCAACACGCAATGCGCAACACAGCGATGCCGATTTCCCCCTTCCCGCTGCCGCGCTGTCTGGTTTAGAGTCTGGGCGCTATGGCCTTCCTGTGCCGCTGCATTGTGGTTTTGACCTTGCTGCTCGCCGCTGGGGCGCGGCTTTCAGCGGCGAGCGCGGCGGACCGCGCTTTCGACGCGGCCATCAAGGCTTTCCGTGACACCTTCTATGACCGGGCGGAAGCGCAGTTGGCCGAGTTTCGTCAGAAGTATCCAACTTCGCCGCGCCTGGCGGAAGCGATCCTGCTGCAGGCCCAGGCGCGACTGGAACTGGCGAATTACACCGGCGCGATTGACCTGTTGTCCGCGCACCAGAGCGGCGCGGGCGCGAACGCCGACCAATACCGGTTTTGGCTGGCGGAAGCTCATGCGCGCAAAGGAGATTGGCGCGCGGCCAGCGACGCCTTTGCGCGGCTGGTCGAAGAGTTCCCGGCCTCCTCGCGGCGCTTGGAGGCCGTGATCGGCGAAGCCTCGGCCCGGGCGGCTTTGGCGCGAACGGACACTGCGGAATGGCCGCGCCTGATCGCTTTGCTCCAGGAGACAAACGGGGTCTTTCAGTCCGCAGTGCGCGCCCAAGCCGATTCCGAACTGGTGGCACATGGGTGGTTGTGGCTGGGCGAAGCGCAGTTTGCGACCGGGGATTATCGCGCCGCCGGGGCGACCATCCAACCGCTGGCCAACCGCCTGTTGAAACCGAAGCTGGCATGGCAGTGGCAGTACCTGCTATGCCGCATCCAGGTTGCCGATGGGCGGCCGGAAGCGGCGCTGCAGGGGACGACCAACCTCCTGGCAATGGCGGTCAGTGCCGCGCAAGGCAATCTGCGAGCCGAGAGCGCCGCGTTCCAGGCCGGCTTGTTCGAGCAGTTGGGCCGCATCGAAGACGCCACCGCGGCTTACCAGCAGAATCTTGCCGATGGCGTCCCGCCCGAACGCCAGCGCCAGGCGCTGTTGAAGATCAGCGAATTGTATCTTGCCCACAACAAGATCCCGGAAGCCACACGAATGCTGGAGCAGTTTCTGGCCCAGCATGCTGACGCGCCCTCGGCGGACCTGGCGCTGCTGACGCTGGGGGAGTTGCGCCTCCGTCATTACGAAGCTGCCGGGGGCACCAATCAGGCGCTCATCGCCGCGACCAATGCGCCGGACGTGACCAACAGCCTCCGCCTGGCGCGGGAGTCCTTTGAGGCGCTGACGAAGAAGTTCCCGCAAAGCCCGCTCCTCGGAAGGGCGCACCTCGACCTGGGGGGGTGTTATTGGTGGGAAGGCCGAATGCCGGAAGCGGAGGCCGCTTTCCAGGCTGCGGTGGAACGCCTGCCTGTGTCGCCGGACCAGGCAATGGCCTACTCGAGACTGGCGGACGCCCGGTTTCACCAGACGAACTATGCGGGCGCGGTCAAAACCTACCAGGCGATCATCGAGAAGTTCGCCGACGTGCCGGAAGTAAGGACGAATCTGTTCGAGCGCGCGCTGGATCAGACCGTGCGGGCAGGCCTGGCGGCAGGCGACCTGGCGGCTGCCACCAACGCCCTCCACAAGGTGCTGGCCTGGTATCCCGACCGTCCGGATACCAGCCGGGCGCTGCTGTTGACCGGCCAGGAAATCAGTCGCCGCGGCGATCCGGCGGCGGCGCGCCGGATATACCTGGAGTTTACTAATAACGTTCCCCACACACCCCTGCTGGCCGACTTGCAGTTGGCCGTGGCCGGCACCTACGAGCAGGAGAAGAAGTGGCAGGAGGCGATTGCACAATACGACATCTGGCTGGCCATTTTCACGAACCATGCGGCCCGGCCGCGCGCCGAGTATGCTCGCGCCTGGAACATCTTTCAGGCCGGCCGCGAGACCAATGCGCTGACGAGCTTCACCAACCTCGTCGCCGGGTTCCCAACCAGCGAATTTGCTCCGCTGGCCCAATGGTGGGTTGCTGACTATTATTACCGCGCGGGCGACCCTGTGGAAGCGGAGCGGAATTACAGGCTGCTGTTCCTGAACACGAATTGGCCCCCCTCCGAGCTGACCTACGAGGCGCAATTGATGGCCGGGCGCGCGGCCGTAGCCCGCCAGGGCTGGGGGGAGGCCAGGACCTACTTCACCGGCCTGTACAACAATACCAACGGGCCGAGCCTTGACTTGCGTCTCCAAGCCTTGTTCGAACTCGGCTTGGCCTTGGTGCGAACAGTGGATCCGTCGGAAACCAACCGGCTCGCCAATTGCGAGGAAGCCACGCGAGCCTTCGGCCGGATTTGCGACGAATACCCAACCAACCGGTTGGCCGTCCCGGCCTGGATTGAAAGGGCGAAGTGCTACATGCAGTGGGCGCTGGCCAGGCAGCAATATGACTCGCTGACCAATGCGCTGAACGCTTACCAGCGGGTCGTTGACTCGCAGCAGGGGGACGTGCCCGCCCGCAGCCAGGCCAAGGTAGGCCGGGCCATTGTGATGGGAAAGTGGGCCGAACAAAAGACCGGCGACGAGCGCATCACCCTGCTCAAAACCGCGCTCAGTAACTGCCTCGACGTGGTCTACGGCACCGTCTTGCGCGACAACGAACAACTCGATCCATTCTGGACCAAGGAAGCCGGCATCGAGGCCTTTAACTTCGCCGAAGCCATGGGGGCGTGGTCCCAAGCGGCCAGCGTTTACCAGCGGCTGACGAATTCGGTCTGGCCCCGGTTGCCCGCCTCGCTGGAGAATCGCGCTTTGAAGGCACTGGAAAACCTGGAACAGGGAAAGGCAGGCCGCTGACTTGCTCGCCCGGCCAGGCAACGCCAGGACCGACTGCCCAACTTCCGATCCGGGCAGAAGCGGCGGCGCGCAGGCATTGTGAAACCCCTTCCGGCCCACGAAGCGCTGGCCCTTGGGGTCGTTATTCTGGCCGCGGGGCGCTCCGCGCGCATGGGCAAGCCCAAACTGCTGCTGCCGTGGGGCGAAACGTCTATGCTGGGTCATGTCATCCGGCAATGGCAAGCCCTGGAGGCGACACAGATTTCCGTTGTTTGTGCCGCAGGTGATCGAGCCCTTGAGGCGGAACTGGACAGGCAAAACTTCCCGGCTGAAGACCGAATCCACAACCCGGCGCCTGAGCGCGGCATGTTCAGCTCGATTCAATGCGCGGCGCAATGGCGGGGATGGCGGGCGGCGCTTACCCATTGGGCGATCGTGCTGGGCGATCAACCGCAGGTGCGGCGCCAGACGCTGCGCCAACTGCTCGATTTCAGCGCCGCGCACCCCGCCAGCGTCTGCCAACCCGCGCGGCGCGGCCACGGACGCCATCCGGTCTTGCTGCCCAAAACTGCCTTCGGGCAGGTGGCTGGCGCAACAGCGGCAACGCTGAAAGACTTCCTCGCCGCCGGGCCCCAGCACATCGCCTGCTGCCAACTTGATGATCCCGGCTTGGACCTGGACATTGACCAGCCGGAGGATTACACGCAAGCCCTCAGAGTGAGCGGGCTGTCTGGTTAGGTGCTCGCCGCTCGGGAGGCGCGGATTCAAGCCGGCGAGAGTTCAGAGTCTTGCATCGATGGCTACATCCCGCTGCGGACAAAGATAAAATACGCCACCAGCACCAACGCCAGCCCGTAAGTCAGCCAGCCGATCTCCCGGCCTTTGC
>CAZHEW010000267.1:0-5268 GCA_964531815.1 uncultured Verrucomicrobiota bacterium | reverse complement strand
TGATTATTGATCATGTCGCTCAATAACTAGCCTCTAATGGGGGAAGATGAGTCTGGTGACAGGAAGGGCAGAACCAGCGGCTCTTGCAGGAAAAGGCCAGCAGATACTCGTGTTGGCAATGGTCGCAGCGGACCCGCGCGAAGCCGCGCTCCAGGTTGCCGCACTCCAGGAACTTGTGAACTACCTCGGGGATGACGGGGCGCAGCCTGCCGTAGCGCGGCTGGTAAACCTCCGGATAAACCTCCTCGAACTCGTCATAGTGGCAGTGGGCGCACTGCCACAGGGGCGACTTTCGCGGATTTCTGGCGCGATAGACTTGCATTGATCCATCCGCCAGAATAGAGAGGACCTGTGCCATCTAACGGCACAGTTACAAAAAGATGAAAACCGCCACCCGTCCCCAGTATCACCGGCTGCAACGCATCCTGGAACCCATCCGCGAAGGCAACCGCACCGCCTCCCTGCCCAATCGTATATGTCCGGCTGCCCGCGCGGCGTGGCCCGTCCCCCAACGGACGGCGCAACCGGCAGGTGGCGCCGGTGGCCCCGCCGAGCCAACCGGTTGGCGGCCGGCTGCGCGACCTGCTCCCGCTGGGGGTGAGCGTCGTCGCGCAGGGTTCGGCCGACGCACGCCGGTTCCACGGCTTGCTCGATCCGTGAGCCCCCCGGCGGCCTCGCTTCGCAAATCAGGGTTTTCCCCGGATACCCGCCCGGGCGGCTTTTGGGCATCTTGAGACTTGGCAAAGCTCGAAGTCGCGGCGATGCTGGATAGATAATCGAACTGAAACACGGCCGGATGAAGCCCGGACGCCCGTTGGCGCGCCGAGCCATGACCGCACTACTGAAATGAAAACAACCGCCACTCAGATCGTTCTTCGCAACCGAATCCTCATGACGGGGGGCAGTGTCGCCATGCTGCTTGGGCTGCTGGCGCTGGTCAGTCCTTCGACTGCTCCGGCGCGTCCCGCCATCCGCCAGGGGTTCTTCAACGCATATCCGGGCGCCGTCGGCTCCCGGTTGGACACCGTGCCCAGCAAGGCCGGCCACTGCGGGGTTTGCCACTATGACTTCAACGGCGCCGGCCCCAGGAATGCCTACGGCGAGGGCATGGTCAACTCCGGCTTCGCTCTGAACAAGGATGTTGGAATCAGCAACGCCGTCCGATCCCTGCGCAGTGTGGATGTGGATCTGGACGGCTACACGACGGACACGGAGGTGACGAATACAACCGCCTTTGCCAATACCCCGACCTTTCCCGGCTTGAAGACGACAAACTCCGTCGTGGGCGTGAACCTCGCGGAGATTGCCGGCTTCCTGACGCCGGTCGTCGGCGGCGACACCACACCTCCCTTCGTTCAGGTCGTAACGCCCAACGGCGGGATAACCAACCTGGCGAATCGCCCGGCCAGCATTGTCTGGGCTGCTTCCGACGCCAGCGGCATCGCTGCCATTGACATCTTTGAATCGCTCGACGACGGCTTGAGCTATAAACAAATTGCGCGCGGGCTGGCCAACTCCGGAACGTTTGCCTGGGTGCCTGCCGACCGCCCGACCAGCCTGGCCCGCATCAAGGTTGTGGCCCGGGACACCTATGGCAACACCAATAGCGACGCCAGCGACAACGTGTTCGCCATCCGCTCGCTGACCTTTACCAACGCCCACGGCGTGGGCAGCACGCTCCGCGACTTCGACATGCCCGGCACCCAGCCGTTCGAGCACGGTCCCGATCTGGATTCCTCCACCAGTTGCGCCAACTGCCACGGCGGTTACAGCCAGGCGGTGGAGCCGTATTTCAACCGGCAGGGCAGCATGATGGCCCACGCCTCGATTGACCCGCTGTTCAAAGCCAACCTCGCCATTGCCAATCAGGACGCCGCCAACTCCGGCGACCTCTGCCTGCGCTGCCACTTCCCGCGCGGCTGGCTGGCCGGGCGTTCGGTGCCGACGGATGGCAGCCGGATGGAGCAGCCGGCGGATGAGGACGGGGTGACCTGCGCCCTCTGCCATCGGATGGCGGACCCGGTTTACACCGCGGGCACCAGCCCGACCAACGATCTGGCCGTGCTGGCCGCGCTGTCGTTCCCCGGCACCAACTACGGCAACGGCATGTTCGTCGTTGACCCCACCGGGCTCCGGCGCGGGCCTTACACGGATGCGCAACTGGGCCACGATTCACTCGGGTCGCCCTTCCATCGCTCGGCGGCTTTCTGCGGGACCTGCCATGATGTGAGCAATCCGGCCTTCACGAAAGATGGGCAGGGCGTTTACCAGCCCAACCCCTTTGATGCCGCCGCCACGGACTTCTCGCCGCATTCCATCGGGCCGGTCGAGCGCACTTACAGCGAGTGGTTGAACAGTGAATACGCCATCCCGCCGGGCGTCTATGCCCCGCAGTTTGCGGGCAACCGGCCGGATGGCCGCGTCTCCACCTGCCAGCACTGCCACATGCGGTCGGTCTCGGGCTACGCCGCCAACACCAATGTCAATGCCGGAATACCGCTGCGCACCGACATGGGGCTGCACGACCAGACCGGCGGCAGCACCTGGTTGCCGGGCTTGCTGACTAATTTGTATCCCAGCAGAATTGATGCGGCAGCCATCCAGGCCGGAATTGACCGCGCTGCCTACCAGCTCCAAAACGCCGCCTCCGTCGCTGTCAGCGACGCGCCCGGCCAGCTCAAAGTGACCGTCACCAATGAGACCGGCCACAAGCTGCCCACCGGCTACCCCGAAGGCCGCCGCATTTGGGTGAACGTGAAGTTCTATGACGAAGCCATGAACCTCGTGGGCGAATCCGGCGCTTATAATCCCACCAACGGCGTGCTCACGCGCGACGCCGAAGCCAAAATCTACGAGGTCCACCCCGGCATTGACACCAACATCAGCGGCCTCCTGGACCTGGAGGCGGCAGCGTCGCTGCATTTCGTGCTCAACAACAAGATTTACGAGGACAACCGCATCCCGCCGCGCGGGTTTTCCAACGCGGCGTTTGCCGAATTCGGCGGCGCACCCGTCGGCCACCATTACGACGATGGCCAGTATTGGGACGACACGCTCTACACAATGCCGGCCGGAGCGAAGCGGGCCGAGGTCAAGCTCTACTACCAGAGCACGAGCAAGGAGTTTGTGGAGTTCCTCCTCACCAACAACGTGAGCAACACCAACGGGCAGTTCATGTATGACCTCTGGAACAACAACGGCAAGTGCCCGCCGACGCTAATGGCCGAAGCGGTGTGGGTGCCGGCGTTCGAGCTCAAGTCCGCCGCTTTCACCACCGCGGGCAAGTTCCGGATCGAGTTCCTCTCCCGTCCCGGCCTGAGTTACACCATCGAGTTCAAGGATTCCCTGACCTCCGGTGCGTGGACTAACTTCGTGGCCAACGGCACGTTCACCGCGACGGGCACGTTGAGCAGCTTCGAGGACGACTTCACCGGGAACAGCTCGGGCGGAGCGTCCTCCACCGGCCAGCGTTACTACCGCTTCCAATACGGAGCGCCGTAGCCTGCGCCTTGGCATTGCCGGCGCAGTCCCCTGTGCAGCGCCCGCATGAAGGGGCGCGGCCGCGGGCTGTCCGCAGCAACGTGCGTCGTGGCAGTCTGGCAGCCAGCCGGCGCTCTGTCGGGCCAAGCCAGTTGGAACCCGGCGTTCCGGCGGCAGTGACGGAGCCCTCTGCGGCCAGGACCATTTCGCCAAAGCAGCCCCCGATCTGACCTGCGCGCAACGCCGAGGCGTCAGTAAAGGGCCTGCACACGGAAGAACCTGAGCGGGTCAGTGCCCACCGGCACTACGAGCTGCAATGGACCGTTGGCTCCCAACAACGGGTTGTCGTAGGGCAGCCACACCGCGAGATCAGTCGAGTAATGAACCTGGTAACTGACCCCGGGGAGGCCATACCAGCTCATGACCATGTTGGTCGTCTGGATCTCCGTGGTCAGCGTCGGCAAGGTCGTGCCGACGGCCAGGTAGTTCTCGCTCGTAATGGGGACGGTGACATCCGTGTAGCTGCGGGACGCGGGCACGAACATCAGGCCGCTCCTGGATGCAAAGACGTTGACCACGCCGCCGGGCGGCACAGCCAGAACGTAGTTGCCGTTGGCGTCGGTTAGCGCGGGCTCCCCGCCGCGGTCCGACTGCACCAGCACATCCGGCACCGGGAGGCCGTTGGTGTCGGTAATAGAGCCCGCTATCGTTGTCCAGGCAATGGAGAACAGGGCGATATGGATATGGGCCAGCGGCTGGCCATAGAGGTCCTTGATTCCAGGACCAAACGTGAGTTGGTAGTCCCCTTGAGCACTTTGCGTTGGGAAGTTGATCTGGAAACGGCAAGGACCAAGCGCGACGGAGCTCAAACCACTGACAATTACGCTGCCCGGCGCAATCAGACCGACACCTGGCGGCCCCACTGAATACGGGTCCACGGGGGTGTCGAAGACGACTTCAGCACTGCTGACGGCGGAGGTAAGAATGCCGCCCGGCAAGACAGAGACTATCTCGGGAGCCAGCGGGGTGACGGCATAGAAGATGGAGCCAGCCTGCCCCGGGGAAAACCCCTCCCCACCGGCAGCCGAAACCAGCCCGCCAAACACATTCAGCGGCGTGCAGATGGCGATGCGTCCGCCGCCCCCGCCGCCGCCGTCGTAGAACTCTCCCGCGCCACCATCCGCGGTAATGGCGCCCTCCCCCGCCAGCGCGCCAGCCGTCAGCCACACACTGCCGCCCGAGCCGCCCCCGGCGTCATCCTGCAAGCCGGCGTTGCCGTTGGCGCTAATGGCGCCATTCACCATCAAGCTGCCACCTACAGTCAAGCGAATCGCCCCGCCGCCCTCCGAAGTTTCCGCCAGCGCTCCGTATCCCGGGCCGCCTCCGCTGCCCCGGTCAACCGGTTGTTGCGCGGAGCCGTAAGTCGGGCCGCCCGGCAGCAGGGACGAAGCGCCGCCCTTGCCGCCATAGCCCGCCCCGCTGCCGATCGAATTAGTGGATGGCCCGGCTCCCGGTCCGGCGCCGGCTCCGTAGCCCAGGGCGTCCGCCGTTATCGCGCTCCCGGCGTCAATCGTCGCGTTGCGCAAGACGGTCACGTCGAGGCTGGTCTGCGTCCGGGCACAGGTGAGCGTGCCGCCGCCGCTAAGGAGAAGGTTGCTCAGCACCAGACACGACCCTGCGGGCTGCGCGACGGCCCCGCCTTGGACGGTCAGGTCGAAAGGCAGGAGGAAGGCCACCGGAGTATTCGTGCCGTAATGGCCGCCGTTATCAATCAGCATCTGGCCCATG
>CAZHEW010000266.1:0-5296 GCA_964531815.1 uncultured Verrucomicrobiota bacterium | reverse complement strand
CTTCCGTGACCTACAACGACGCCCTGCCCATCGCCCCGGCAAAGAACGCCTCCAGGAACTGAGCGTTGGGCAGCGGAGGGTGATCAGCGGTGCGAGTGCTGCCGGCTTGACGCTGGGGCTTGCTGGAATACGCTCCTTTCCATGAATCCTGGCGTTCGCTTTCTCTTCCTGCTGTTGCTTGCCACCGTCCGGGTCGCCGCCGCTCCTGCCGAGGCGGCGTTGTCGCTGGACCTTAACCGGCCCGGCCCGGCGATCTCGCCTTACATCTACGGCCAGTTCATCGAGCACCTGGGCCGGTGCATCCACGACGGCATCTGGGCGGAAAAACTCTGGGACCGCAAGTTCCTGCTGCCCCTCGACAAGTCGCCGTGGCAGGTGGTGCGTTCTGATGCCGCGGCGGGCGAGGTGTATCTCGATTCGGCGGGCGCTTATGCCGGCGAACACTGTTTGGCCTTGTGGCGCCGCGGCGAGGCCGCCGGCGATTGCGCCATCACGCAAAAGGACCTCGGCGTGCTGGCAGGCAAGGAGTATGTCGGTTACGCCGTGGTCGCAGCCGTCAGCGGCGAGCCAGCCCTGGAAGCCGTGCTCTCGTGGGGAGCCGGCCTGGCCGAGCAGCGGACCGTCCGCTTGACCGGCCTCGGGCGGAACTACCGCCGCCTGCCCTTCCGCTTCCGGGCCGGCGGCACGACGGAGTCAGCTTCGTTGGCAATTCGGCTGGTCACCCCCGGGCTGGTGTGGATTGGCTGTGTCTCTTTGATGCCCGCCGACAACGTCAACGGCCTGCGGGCGGATGTGCTGGCCTTGATCAAGCAACTCAACGCCCCGATCACCCGCTGGCCCGGCGGCAACTTCGTCTCCGGCTACAACTGGAAGGACGGCATCGGCGAGCGCGACCGGCGCCCGCCGCGCTGGGAGCGCGCCTGGAACGCGGTCGAGGACAACGATTTCGGGCTGGATGAGTTCCTGGGCTTTTGCGCCGAGGTTTGCACCGAGCCTTATATCGCCGTGAACACCGGGCTGGGCAGCGTGCAGGATGCCGCCGACGAGGTGGAATACGCGACGGGCTCGCCCCGCAGCCGCTGGGGGGCCGAGCGCGCGCGCAACGGGCATCGCCGGCCGTACCCGGTCACCTGGTGGGGCGTGGGCAACGAGATGTATGGCGACTGGCAGTTGGGCCACGTGCCGGTCGAGCGCTATGCCCTGCGCCACAACTCCTTTGTCGCAGCGATGAAAGCGAAAAACCCTCGAATCCGGATCATCGGCGTGGGCACCCCCGGCCGCTGGAATGATGTCCTGCTGCCGATCAGCGCCGCCCACATGGACCTGCTCAGCGCGCATCATTACACGCAGCGCAACTTCAAAGCCCCCTTCGCCCCCGCGGACGCCGCGAAATACGAAGCCGCCTTCCTGAACTACTCCGGCAGCGTCATGGAAGGCGTGCGCCGGTTGGTCGCCGATTACCGCAACCGCCTCGCGGGCGGCGACCCCGAGCTGGGCCGCGTCCGGCTCGCCGTTGATGAATGGGGCATCGTGCGCGACTGGCATCAAGCCCCCGACGGGCCGGGAGTCGGCGCCTTTGAACACTACTACCCGGTCGGCGATGCTCTGGCATCCGCCCGCGCTTTGCATGAGCTCATCCGCTCCGCTGACGTGGTCGCGATGGCCAATTGGGCCCAGACCGTCAATGTGATCGGCGCCATCAAGGCCGGACGAAACCACGCCGTGCTGGATTCAGTCGGCCACCTGCTGGCCCTTTACCGCGCGCAGGTCGGAGGGAGTTTAGTCCCGCTGCAGTTGAGCACAGAGGCGCCGGTGGACGCCGTCGCCGCGTTTGACCGGAAGACCGGCAGCCTGTCGCTTGGCATGGTGAACTGTTCGCCGACGCAGGACGTGGTATTGTCGGTGAAGGCCGCCGGCGGCGCGCTCCCGCGCACCGCGCAAGCCTGGAGGATTAACGGGGCGAGCCTGGACGCGATCAACATTCCCGGCCAGCCCGAGGCCGTGACCACCCAAGCCCTGCCCTCTGTTTCCCTCGGCGAACCTCTTCGCCTCCCTGCCCATTCCATCACCGTGCTGAAGGGCGGCAGGTGAGGAAGAAACGCGCGATGCAGGCCTGGGCAACAGAGCCGCGCAAGTCGTCGCGGAGTTGACGCTGTCTTGATCACGCCTGAGCGTAAAGGCCGCAGTTGACTTGCATGCGCTGGCACAGAATGGCCCGCCCAATCCTGTAACGGCGCGAAGAACCGCAGGATCGAACCCGACTTTGCTGCCGTCATCGTTCACCTGCCGGCTCAAGCCAGCGTCCCTCGCGAACCCCCGCTTTGGCCCTTGCCTTGGGAGGGTCAGCTTGTTTCGCGGGCCAGAACCGGCGCCGCCGCGTCAGCGCGGGTGCCGGCGTTCGCCGGGCGGCCGGGCGGGCGCAGATCCAGCTCGCGGCCTTTCCAGTTGCCGATGCCGATGTGGTCGAGCCGGCCGAGGGCATAGCGATAGGACCAGCCGTAAAACGGATTGTGGGTGGGCCAGAAGGAAATGAAGTCCACCCCGGCGGCCCGCGCCAGCTCGATGGCCCGCTTGATGGTGCGGCGGCGGTCATTCCAGTTGAACAGCAGGTATTTCCATTCCAGCAGCGGCTGGGACAGGCCGCGCGCGTTGCGGTATTCCACCAGCGCTTTCATGTTGGCGTAGGCCTTCTCGAAACTGCCGCGGCGCTCATACTTGACCAGCATCGCTTCGTCCACTCCGGCGATGGAGAAATAAATGCGGCTGGCATGCAGCGCGGCCGCCCGCCTGGCGTCGGTGTTCAACACTATCCCATTGGTCGAAATCCAGATGCTGCAATCGGGGTTCTTATGCCGCAGCAACTCCAGCTCCGGCCCGATGTTGGGCGAGAGAAACGGCTCGCCGAGGTTCAGGTAGCAGAGCGTCTGAATGCCGAGCTCGTGGACCAGGTCCGCCATGCGCGACAGCTTGTCCAGTTCCATCTGCGGCGTCGCGCGGATGCGGGCTGCCGACTGCCGGTCGCAGCCGATGCAGTCCAGGTTGCAGCGCACCGTGTTTTCGAGCAGCATGCCTTTATAGGGCAGCCGGGGCTCGGGGATGGGCCTGGATTTGGGCAGCCGCTGCAGGTCGCCGCAGCGGGTGCAGGTCGGGATGGGCAGCTTGCCTTTGGCCAGTTCCTCCCGAAACCGCCGCGCCACCGGGCCAAAGAAAACTTCCTTGAAGGAAGCCTTGTTCAGGTCGCCCAGGTGCCCTGAGCCGTCGTAATCCTGGCAACTGCACGACACCGTGAGGTCGCAATTGACGGTGATGTTGTACTCCGACTCCCCTTCGAGCGCGCGACAGTGGAACCGCTGCCCCCGGAGCCAGGCCATCCACTCCAGGCAGGGTTTCAGGCCCGCGCGGGTGATATCGCTCAGGACCCAGTTAAACCGTCTGCGTTTCACGGGCCGAAGCTAACACGCCGATTCCGGCCGAGCCAGCGGAAAGGCCTGGCCGCGGCTCAACCGACCGCTTTCCGGTAGCGCTCCGCCACAAAGTCCCAGTTGATGACGTGGAAGAAGGCCCCCACGTAATCCGCCCGGCGGTTCTGATACTTGAGGTAATAGGCATGTTCCCAAACATCAACCCCCAGCAAAGGCTGTTTGCCCTGGCTGATGGGCGAATCCTGGTTCGGCGTCGCCTCGATGCCCAACTGTTTGCCGGCGTCCAGCACCAGCCATGCCCAGCCGCTGCCAAACTGGCCCAGGGCCGCCTTGGTAAACGCATCCTGGAACAGGGCAAAACTGCCGAACCGCCTCTCGACCGCCTTGAGCAACTCGCCCGCGGGCCGGCTGCCGCCGCGCTTCATGCTCTGCCAGAACAGCGCGTGATTGTAGTGCCCGCCTCCATTGTTGCGAACCGCCGCGCGGATCGCTGCCGGCACCGCGCCGAGGTCCTTGAGCAGGTCCTCCACCGGCTGCTTGCCGGCGGCGGGGAAACCGGCAACCGCCTTGTTCAGGTTCGCCACGTAGGCAGCGTGATGTTTGCCGTGGTGAATCTGCATGGTCAGCGCGTCAATGTGCGGCTCCAGCGCGTCGAACGCATAAGGCAGCGGCGCCAGAGTGAAAGGGCCTGCCGCTGCCGCGGGGACCGCCACAGGCTGAGCGTTCAGCATGGGCGAAGCCGCCGCCGCAGCGCAAGCGGCCGAGGCCAGGGCGGTTGTCTTGATAGCTTGCCGGCGAGTCATCATAATCAGATTCACCTTTCGCACCTCAAGGGCCTCCGCGCAAGTGTCAGCGTTGCCCGGCCGAGTGAAGCCGGAGCCCCCCGCCCCCCATTCCGGTCATCCTTTTAGCATGTTTAGCGTGGGTCGCGGGCAACTCCCCAGACAGGGCCAGGCGGGCAGGATGCCCGGGCCGCCCTCGATTGCGTCTTTCCACCGGGCCGGGTTTGTGCGATTAATCAAGTATGGCGAAGACGAAACGGAACCGGGCGGCGGCGCCGGTGCAGCCGGCCGGGCTCGAGGACGGCCCGGCTCGCGCGCAAACCCTTGCCGCCAGGGATGCAACCGGCCGGCAAACCGCGCCGCAGCGCCACGAATCCCGATGTCGCTGTTGAAGAGCATACGCAGGCGTTTGCGGATCTGGGCATCCTACGTGGCCATGGTCCTGGCCGGCCTGGCCGGCTTTCTGTTCTTCCGGTTTCCCCTCAACTTCACGCGGGTGCGGGGACGCAGCAACATCCCCTGGCGCGGGGAAGGGGTGCTCTTCGTCTCGAATCATATCACCATGTACGATTCCTTTCTCATCGGCGTGGCCGCCTATTTCCCCGAGTACATCCTCTACCCGTCGCTCCCCTTCATGAACTTCGCCGCCCGGGAGAACTACTTCCGCACCTGGTTTTCCCGGTCCCTGTTTACGCTGCTGCGCACCGTCCCGGTGGAGCGGCGCGATCACCCCTGGCTGATGCGCAAATACAACGCATTCCTGGAGCGACACAACCTGCTCATCTTCTACCAG
The DNA here is from genome assembly GCA_964531815.1 of uncultured Verrucomicrobiota bacterium. Taxonomy (GTDB): domain Bacteria; phylum Verrucomicrobiota; class Verrucomicrobiia; order Limisphaerales; family UBA8199; genus UBA8199. Next base: position 299 of record CAZHEW010000266.1, on the reverse strand, counting down.
GGAACCCGCAGCGCCGACCTGACGGCCATCCGGAACGGCCCCGCCTTCGCGATCGCGCACACGCGCTCCCCGATCACCGTCATTCCCGTGTACCATCACGGCATCGAGCGCATCTTCAGCCGGGGCGGCCCCAGAACCCGGGGCCTGTGGCGCTGGCTGCCCCGCAGCATCTTCCGCCGGCCGATTGTCATGTTCGGCAAGCCGATTGACTTCTCCGAATGCTCTCGGATCACCGAAACCCGCGCGCGCATCACCGCCATCAACCGGCGGATCGTCGCCAGCATCGCCGCCCTGCAAAC
>CAZHEW010000265.1:3010-5312 GCA_964531815.1 uncultured Verrucomicrobiota bacterium | reverse complement strand
GCCAGCCCGATCGCGCGTTTAGCGGGAAGCCAATTGCAGGGATACGGCTCAGTCGCTGCAACGCACGTCCCAGGCTCCCTATTCCCTTCAGACTTCCTGGCCACGAAACCTTCCGATTGCGCAGTTGCCTGGGTCTAATGTTTCGATCACCCTGCCCCCGTTATGAAGGGCTTGGCAACCGTGTTCACACCCAGGGGACTTCCCCCCCATCCGTTCACGCCCCTGTCAGCCGCGCCTCCTGGTGCAGCGGACGCGGGAGCCGCAGGTCAGTCAATTCGGGCAGCAGTGGCCCCGCGCCGCTGACCAGGGGCGCCGGGCATGGCGATAAAGCGCCCCACCCTACGGTTCATCCGCGGCGTTGTGACGAGCAGGGATCCACGCTTCGTGGCTATCCACCGCGGTGGGCTGCTTGATGTGGCCCACCATCGGCTGCTTGCGAAATGGGCGGCGGATTGCGCGGAGCATGTCCTGCCGCTGTTCACCGCCGGGCATCCGGCGGACGATCGGCCCCGCCGGGCGATCGAGGCGGCGCGGGCGTGGTCTCGCGGCAAAGCCACCGTCGGCGAGGCGCGCGCGGCGGCGGTGGCGGCCCATGCGGCGGCAAGGGGCGCGTCCGACGCTGCCGCTTGCGAAGCGGCCCGCGCGGCCGGCCATGCAGCCGGGGTCGCGCACATGGCGGACCACGAGCTGGGGGCCGCCGCTTACGCCATCAAGGCCATGCGTTCGGCATCGCCGGCGCCCGCGGCGAGGCTGGCCGGCGAGCGCGAATGCCGATGGCAGCGCGAGCGTCTCCCGGCGGCGGTCCGGCAACTGGTGCTCTCGGACCAGGAGCAGCGGAACACGAAGCTTTGGTCGGTCTTCGCCTGAGTCGCCGCCCGGCAGGGAACAGCGGGTCTTGCGCTCCGCCTGGACTATTCGCCCCGCCGGATTTCCGCCACCTGGGCCGACCACGGCGGCATTGAACAGGCGACACGGAGTTGGCCATTCTCGACGGTGGCCCAACTGCTGGAGCTGCGGCAGGGCTTCTTCGGGTTGAGGCCCAACCGTGCCAGCGGACAGCTCGCGCTGAGGGTGCGGGTTTGGTCGGAGAGGTTGAAGAGGTTGACGACGAAGGCATCTTCACCGGGCAGGACGTGGAGGTGTATTTCTTCGCTGAGACCGTAGAACTCGCCGCGCTTGTAGAAGGCTTCGAGCTGGCGGTAGCGGCGCATGGCCTGCTGTTGGGCCTGGACCACCGCAGGGTTGGGGCTGGTGCCGCCGATGCCCAGGTGCCGGCAGGTCGAGGCATACCACCACAGGACCAGGCAGCTTTCGTTGTCCTTGCGCACGTCCACATGGAGGTAGAGGGGAACATTGCATCCCAGGTTGTAGTAGTAGAGAGAGCGGGCGCGGGTCTCCTTCAAGTCCGCCAGCGGGTCCCACATCAACTCGAAGCCCCAGTTTTCATCGTAGCTGCCCGGCAGGCCATGCTTGTAATAGACGGGCGTCAACCGGGGCATGCTCCCGCCCGCGATGGGGTCGTGCATCTCGATCAGGACCTCCGGGTAGCGGGCATGGACGCGCTGGGCGAGGTCGAGGCAGGCTCGGATGTGGTCTTCGATGCGATAGGGAACGGGGTGGCCGTGGGCAGGGTTGACGCAGCCGCCGTTCCACCAATTGCCGTCAAACATGAGGAACACCGCGCCGTCGGCGCAGTTGGCCAGGAGCCGGCGTTGGGCCTCGTCGCGATACTGCCGCGAGCCGAGGCACAGCAACGGCCCGGTCATCTGGCCGGCGGGTGGGGGCGTGGGGCCGCGCCGGACGGCGCGGGTGAAGGCGTCCGCTTCCTCCCGGGAGACCGGCGTGGCCTCATAGACCTCGATCTCGTCCAGCCGCGGCATGTCCTGGCCGCCCTGGAGCAGTTCCACGCGCACCCAGCGCGCGGCGACCGGCGTGAAGGCAAACACCTTCTCATCCGCCAGGGGCTCGCCTTGCTGCTCGGCGACGGTCCGCCAGGTTGCGGTTTGAGAATCCGCACTGTAATCGGTGGCGGTCCGGAGGCGCAGATTCGTGGCGGCGCGGTCAGTGTATTGCCGGGCATGGTCGTTGCCGAGGCGGATTGAGCCGATCGTGTGGACCGCGCCGAGGTCAACCTCAGCCCAGGCGGGCATCTGGCCGGCAATCCAGCTTGCCTGGTTCCCGTACCAGCCGTCATTCAGGTGGGCGATCTGGTGGATGGGCATGGCTCCGCCTTGGAAGACGGAGGACGCCGCCGCTTTGGCAGCGGGCAGCAGCGCCAGATTGCGCCGGCCTTCGCGCACCG
>CAZHEW010000265.1:0-2910 GCA_964531815.1 uncultured Verrucomicrobiota bacterium | reverse complement strand
CCCGGATCAAGATAAAGCGCTTCGCAACTGTAAGCTTTGCCCTTCGCCGCCTCCTTCTCCACGATGGCCCTGGTGTAGCGGTGCGGGCGGTCTTCCCAGGCATTGGGCATGTCATAAAGTTGCTCCCAATGCACCGGCGGATTGTAGTCGGCGGGGAAACGGCAGCCCTTCTCGTCGAGCAGGCCGCGAAAGGCATACGCGGCCTCGGTGTAGCCCCCCTTCAGAGAGTGGTAGCGGACAGTGCCCAGGTCAACCGTTTCGCCCGGGGCAATCCGGGTCAGGGCCGCCGGCTCGCCCGAGATCATGCACGCGCCCCCAAACCGCAGCGCGGCGCCCTGGGCGTCCTTTTGGACGGACACGACGCTGAAGAGCATGTTCTGCTGGTTGAAGACGAAGATGCCGAGCGTGCCGTCCCCGTGCGTCCAGGCCCAGCCCTCGGAAGCGCGATGCCGCGACGGCACCTGCGAATACTGCAGGTCCTTGTTCATGCGGGGCTCATAGCCGGGTTTAGCGATCAGGTCGCGGATGGAGAAATCATTCACATGCCCCTTCGGGTCGGTCGCCCGCGCCCGCAGCGGCACTGCAACCCAGCGATCGTGCGCAACCTCGGCGGACACCTGCCCCGCCGGATCGGCGACGCGACGGACAAAGCCGGCCTCGAAGTCTGCCAGCGAGATGAGCCGGTCCGTCCGGTTGCGCAAGGTGATGCGTTCCTCCAGGTAAGGACGATTACGCGGCAGCTCGAACCGATGCTCAAGTTCGAGCCCGGCCAACTGACCCCGGACCACGAGTCGGCCGGCGGAGGCCGTGACCTGCGCGTTTCGCAGTCCCTGGCAAGACTCAGGGTTCTGGCCGCGGTCCAGCTCGGCGCGATAAGAGTAAGGGCCGTCGGCCAGGCAGAAATGGAGCTGTTTATTCTGGAACCGCACGTGCACCTGGTCGTCGCCCGTGCTCACGCGCAACTGCCAGTGGCGATTGGCCAGCTCGGCAGTTCGCGGGGCCGGCGCGGCGGGTTGGGCGGCCAGACTGCGACAGGCCGTGACCGGCCAGGCGACCAGGGCGCACGCGACAAAGGGGCTGAGTTGGAATGACATCATAAGCTCATCGGATAGCTGGGGCCATTACTAGCAGGGGGGGAATTCGCTGGCAAGCGGACGCGGCCTGGCGCCGCCATCATCGCCGGTGCGGCGCCTTGCCAGCCGCCTGCGCAGAACACATCCTTCACCTATGAGCACGATTGGCACGGAGCACGAATATGATCTTGCCGTTATAGGCGCCGGCAGCGCGGGGTATGCCGCGGGGCGGACCGCCGCGAGCGCGGGGCTCAAGACGGCGCTGATCGAAGGCGGCGAGGTGGTCGGCGGGCTTTGCATCCTGCGCGGCTGCATGCCGACCAAAGCGCTGCTCTACGCCGCAGAGGTTCTGCACCTGGCCAGCCACGCCGCGCCGTGGGGCATCCGCGCGGAGCATGTCGGCTTCGACTTCGCGCAGGTCATGGCGCGCAAGAACGCCCTGATTCAGGACTTCGCCGACTACCGCCGCCAGCAGCTTGCGGACGGCAAGTTCAAGTTCCTGCGCGCGCGCGCGCGCTTTGCCGGACCGCACACGCTGCAGCTGAGCGATGGCGCGCGGCTCACCGCCGCGCACTTCGTCATTGCCACCGGCTCCGTGGTGGCAGCGCCTCCGCTGCCGCAACTCGGCGAACTGGGCTGTCTCACCAGCGATACCGCCCTGGAGCTTGAGCGGTTGCCGCAGTCGCTTATCGTGCTGGGCGGCGGCGCGGTGGCGGTTGAGTTCGCGCAGTTCTTCGCGCGCTTCGGGGTCCGGGTGACGCAGATTCAGCGCAGCGCCCACCTGCTGCGGTCGTTCGACGAGGATGCCGCCGGGGAACTGGAGAAGGCCTTTCGCCGCGAGGGCATCAACCTCTACACGGGGACGAAGCTGCTCGAAGCCCGCCGCGCCGGGGACGAGAAGGAAGTTTGCTTCGAGCAGAACGGGCAGGCTATTCGCGTGCGCGCCGAACAGATTCTCATGGCGCTGGGCCGGGAGCCGGACATCGCCGCGCTCGGCCTGGAACAGATCGGGGTGCGCGTCGAAAACCGCCGCATTGCCACCAACGACCGGATGCAGACCAGCCTGCCGCACATTTATGCCGCCGGGGATTGCACCGGACAGCACGAGATCGTGCACATCGCCATCCAGCAGGGCGAGACCGCCGCCCACAACCTCATGCACCCCCGCCAAATGAAGACGGTGGACTACCGCCTGCTGACGGAAGTTGTCTTCACCGAGCCCCAGGTGGCCGTCGTCGGGCTTACCGAGAAGCGCGCGCGGGCGGCGAACCGTCCCTGCCTGGCGGCCAGTTACCCCTTCAACGACCACGGCAAGTCCATCATTATGGATGCCAAGGAAGGCTTCGTGAAGCTATTGGCCGATCCGGCCAGCGGCGAGATCATCGGCGGCTGTTGTGTCGGGCCCGCCGGCGGGGAGCTGATTCACGAGATCACCGCCGCCATGCACAAGCGCATGACGGTGCAGGAGCTGGCCGCCATGCCGCACTACCACCCGACGCTGGCCGAGATTTGGACCTACCCGGCGGAAGAACTGGCCGCCCGGGTGCCGCCGCCCAACCGCCAGAGTAGTTGAGCCGCCCGCAGGCCCGGACGGCCCACTCCCCTCGCCGGGCCATTTGCAATTGCGCCGAATTCGCGTCCTGTCGAGGTGATTGGCCCGAAGGCCGTATCAATCTCGTCTATGGGCAGGATCGCAGGGTTCTGGTTGAGCGCCTCCTGCAGGAAGGTCTCCGCAATGCGGCGATCCGTAAAGTCCACCCGGTTCAAGGGCAGGTATTTTCGGTCGGGTGTAATGGCGCAGGGTGTTAATGCACGTCTCATAATTCAGGAGCCAGCC
>CAZHEW010000264.1:0-5319 GCA_964531815.1 uncultured Verrucomicrobiota bacterium | reverse complement strand
TGCTGTTGCAGCGGCAAATCCCAGAGACAGCGCGCATCGTCCCGGCCAAGCTAATGAGATTCATCTCCTGCGGAAGCCGGATATGAAACGGAGCGCCTCTGTGCCTGCCGATCGCCAACGATGGAGACGCCAACCACGCGGCAGGGTGCCGTGGATCAGGCCTGCGAGCCGGTCAGCTTAATCCACCACCCGCTTGCCGGCCTTTCGGGCCAGGTACTGCGTCTTGATCCACTTATAAGTCTCGCGCAGGCCCTTGTCCAAAGGCGTGTTGGGCTCCCAGTGGAGCATCTTCTTGATGAAAGTATTGTCGCTGTTTCGGCCCGCCACGCCCCGCGGCGCGGTCAGGTCGTATTCCCGTTTCAGCTTGATGCCGGCGATCTTCTCGATCTTCGACACCAGTTCATTGACGGTCACCAGTTCGCTGGTGCCGAGGTTGATGGGGGTGGCGATGAGCGCGTCGCAATGCATGATCATGTCAATGCCTTTCACGCAGTCATCAATATACATAAAGCTGCGGGTCGGGGTGCCGTCGCCCCAGATGCTGATCGTGTGCTTGCCACTGTCGGCCGCGGCAATGACCTTGCGGCAGATGGCGGCGGGGGCCTTCTCGCGTCCGCCATCCCAGGTGCCCCAGGGGCCATAGACGTTATGGAACCGCGCAATGGCGGTCTTCATTCCCCGCTCAACCCAATACTCCTGGCAGAACATCTCGGAGATCAACTTCTCCCAGCCGTAGCCTCGCTCAGCCATAGCCGGGTAGGCGTCTGACTCCTTGAGGGCGCGCACATTCGGATCCTGCTGCAACGTGATGTTGTAGGCGCAGGCGGAGGAGGAGAAGAAGTACCGGCGCGCGCCCGCGCGGTACGCGGACTCGATCATGTGGGTATTGATCAGCACGCTGCGCAGGCATTCGACGCGAAACCGTTCGATGAAGCCCATGCCGCCCATATCCGCCGCCAGGTTGTAAACTTCAACCGCCCCTTCGCAAAGGCGTCGGCAGTTGTCTTCATAGCTCAGGTCCAGGTTGAGGCATTCGACCCCCGGCACGCGCTGATACCAGTCCGGGAGCGGCTTCTTGTCGGCTGCCCGGATGCGCGTGAAGCCCTTGTTGTGGAAATAGCGCGCCAGCGCCCCGCCAATGAACCCCCCGCCGCCGCCAATTACAATCAAATCGTCCTTCTTGAGCTTTGGATCTTTCTCAACCAGTCGTTTCGTAGCCATAACTATGTTCTTCTTTTCTTCTAATGCGGCTCAGTGTGCGTCGGGCGCCAAAGGCCGGCTGCCACTTGTTGTTTGCCTGTTTTAGCGGCGTTCCCGACACACTGCCAGTCCGACGCCCGGTTGGCGAGTTAAAAAGAAGGGGGCGATGAATGCGGCGGCCGCGCGTTGGAAACCGCGGTCTTCTGACCTGAAGGGCTTCCTCCGCCCGTGGCCGGAGTGGCGCCGGACTGCGGCGAGGGTTCGAGCGGATGGTGTTCTTCCTGCCAGCGCCTGGAGACTTTGCCATTCCAGCAAGCCCAGTTCAGCGGATACACGTCCGGGTCAAGGATCACGTGATAGAAATGCCAGACCACAATCGTCAGGCAGGCCAGGATCGCTTCGTAGTAGTGAATCGTCAGGGCGACGTCCAGTGCCCAACGCGGCATGAACCTGGTGACCTCGATTTTGCCCCAGACCATCAGGCCGGTTGCGCCCATGATGATCGTGCCCCAGACCACCCCCCAATACTCCACCTTCTCTACGTAGCCGAATCGGCCGATCTTTGGCTGGGCGGTGCCAAGGCCCGTTAAATGCCTCGCGTTGTGCAGCAGGTCTTTCAGGTCCTGCCGGATCGGCCGGAAGTCCTTGGCCAGTTGCCGGCCCTCGCGGGTGGTGAGGAGGTAGATCGCGTGATAGGCCGCGACCAGCAGCAGCGCCACGCCGGCTGCGCGGTGGGCCACGCTCCGGAACACCTCGTTGGATCCCAAAGCCCTGGCGAGCATTGAATCCGGGAACTTCAACGCGAAGCCCGTTAAGGCCAGCACAATGAAGCTGACGGTCAGCACCAAATGTTGTAAGCGCTGAGAGCGGCTCATGCGACGGACAGTGAGGTCGGCGGCGCGGTAACGGGCCCAGACCTTCTTGCCGAAGAGCAAGAGGTTATGCGCGAGCATCAGGGCAATGACGCCGGCGATGAGGACGACATAGATGCGCCGCACCCAGCGGTTGATCTGCTCGCCCGTGCTGGCGCCGGTGCCGGCCGCCGCTGCGTCCACGTGCACCTTGCCGCGGGCGAAGTTGTCGGTCGCGCCCGGATGGCACTTGCCGCAGGTCACAACGAGGTTGGTCTTGTGAATGCTCGATCGGGGATCGGTGGAGGGCAGGATTCGGTGAGCGCCGTGGCAGCTTGCGCAGTTGGCCGCCACTGTCGAACCGTGCTGAATCGCCAGCCCGTGGTAGCTGTCCAGGAAAGTCTCCACGCGGTCCAGGGGCAGCCGGTAGCGGGCATTCAGGCGCTCCGAGGCATGGCAGCGGCCGCAGATTTCAACCCCAGCCATTGCCGCCGAGCGGCGGCCCGGCGCGTCGGCCTTGTGTTCTGAATGGCAATCGGCGCAGGCGGGGGCATCCCGGTTGCCGGCGGCGAGGGCCTTGCCGTGGCTGCTTTCTTCCACGTCCCTGGCTGCCTGGTCATGACATGCCCCGCAGGTCTTTGCCTGCCGGGCAACATGCAGAGGAGAGGCTGGGGCTGTGAGTGGCAGAATATTGTGGGCGCCGTGGCAATCAGCGCACGTCGCGGCCTTGTCTTGTCCCCTGGCCAGGGCCAAACCATGCACGCCGGCGCGATAGCCTTCGGCTGCCCGCCCATGACACTGGCCGCAGTCAACCGGCCGCGCCGCAACATTGTTGTCGGGATGCTGCTCCGTAATGTCCGCGTGGCAACTGGCGCAGGTGTTGGTCTTATGAACGGAGGCGACCGGTTTTGCCGCATCCGGGGGCGTGGAGGCCGCATTGTCGGCGGCATCGGTCACAGCATAGGTGTCGTCCTCGTGGCACCCCAGGCATAGGTCGTCGGGGAGGCTCTCCGCCGCCCAAGCGGGCGGACATCCGAGCCAGCCCCAGGCCAGCAGAATCAGAACGATGCGTATAAGCATCATGTGGTGAACGCAATGATTATCGTAAGCAGCTTTAGCATCGGCCGCGCGACCAGACCAGGCTACCTTCGCCAACCAGTCAACCCCCAGCAGCACTCTTCCCTTCACCTTTATTGTTTCGCCCCTGGTCGGCGCGGCGCTCTCAGACGCCTTAATCGTCAGAAACATTGTGGCGTGGAGATCAGTTTGCTGGCAATTGAATTCCGCCCTGAATTCCGCCCTGGGCCAAAGCGCATAGGTCGTGATTTGGGTTGGAAAGGTCCGGCGGCAGTGATATGCTGCCGTCGTGGTCAGGCGAGTGTTTCAGTCACTGGTTGGCCAGCAGTTTCATGGCCCGACGCCCGAGTGCGAGGGGGCGGGTGGTCGGGGCGTGTATCCGTTGCCCGGTCTGGCAGCGGGCGGACTTGGTGGGCGGAGGGAACGGCGCGGGGCGCGCAAGGGAGGAGCGGAGCAATGATCAGGCATCGCCACCCGCTTCATACCAACGAGCAACCGCGCGTTGAGGCGGCGCTGCGGCAAAGCGAGGAATGCTGCCGCCGGATGATTGAGACGACCCACGCCGGCGTTTGGATGTGCAATTTGCTGGGGGTGACGACCTTTGTGAACCGGCAAATGGCACAGGTGTTGGGGGCAACGCCGGAGGAAATGACCGGCCGGCCCGTCTTCGATTTCGTCTTCGAGGAGGACTTCGAGACGGTGCGGCAGCATTTCGCCGCGTTTCTGCGGGCGCCAGCCGGCCAGGCGATCGAGGAGCGCCTTCGCCACAAAGACGGCGGCGAGCGGCGGGCTCTGGCGGCGGCCAGCCTCTTTTGCGACGAATCGGGCCAGCCAGCCGGGTTTCTGGGGATGTTCACCGACATCACGGAACGGGAGCGGGCTGAGGCAGCGTTGCGGCAGGTTTGCGAGACCCTGGAGCGGCGCGTGCAGGAACGCACAGCCGAACTCGCAGCCGCTCACCAGGCGCTGACAGAGTGCGGAGAAGAACACCGCCGGCTCTTCGAGACCATTTCGGATGCGGCCTATGTGTTAGATGGTGCGACGCGGCAGTTCGTGGAGGTCAATGAGGCGGCGCTGCGGCTTTACGGTTACTCGCGGGAAGGGTTTCTTGGCCTTGCGTACCGGGCGATCACGGTCGAGCCGGAGGACTCGGAAGCGGCTATCCAGCTTGCGCTGGCGGGCTTGGCGCCCCGCATCCCGTTGCGCTACCACAAGAAGAAGGATGGAACCACCTTCCCGGTGGAAATCTCCGCCAGTACCTTCATGCTCAACGGCCGGGCAGTGGTTTGCGGCATCATCCGGGACATCACCGCCCGCCAACAGGCCGAGCAAGTCTTGCGACGACGGGAACAGGAGTTGTCGGACTTCTTCACGGAATCGCCCCTGGGCCTGCTCTGGGTGGGGCCCGACGGGCGCATCCGACGGGTCAACCAGGCCGAATTGGAGATGGTTGGCCGTACCGGTGAGGAGGTTTTCGGCCGGCATGTCTCCGAGTTGCACGCGGATGCGGAGTCGGTTGGCAATTTGCTCAATTGTCTGGCGAAGGGGCAGACCGTGCGAGATTACCGCGCCCGGCTGCGCCATAAGGACGGCACCCAACGGGAGGTCCTGATTGACGCCAATGGATTGTGGGAACAGCAACGGCTGGTCTATTCGCGCTGGTTTACGCGGGACATCACGCGCCGCGTGGAATTGGAGCACGAAATCCTGGCCGCCAGCGAGCGGGAACAACGCCGGCTGGGTCAGGACCTGCACGATGATTTATGCCAGCAATTGGCGGGGATTGAATTCCTTAGCCTGCGGCTGGCAAAGGACCTGGCGGCCAGGGGCGCCGCCGCGACGGCCAGGGCCAGGGAGATCGCCCGGATGGTCCGCCGCGCAATGGCTCAAAGCCGCGAGTTGGCCCGGGGCCTTTCGCCAGTCCGCCTCGAGGCGGAGGGCTTGGCGGACGCCTTGCGCGAGTTGGCGGCGGGCACCCGCAAGGTCTTCGGTTGTGACTGCCGCTGCTGCTGTGACCCGCCCGTGCTGGTCACCGACCAGGCCGTGGCGATCCACTTGTACCGCATTGCGCAAGAAGCGGTCAGCAACGCCATCAAGCATGGCAAGGCAGGGCGCATCGAGATTAACCTGACCGCCAGCGCCAACGCGGCTGCCCTGGCCGTCACCGACAATGGCGTAGGCCTCCCCCGGA
>CAZHEW010000263.1:0-5337 GCA_964531815.1 uncultured Verrucomicrobiota bacterium | reverse complement strand
TACATCTGGGACTACAATGTCAACTTCAGCCACTACCTGGCTCCCATGCCCAACCTGGATGTGATGGCGGCCAATATCCGCTTTTGGATTAGGAACAATGCTGAAGGCGTTATGCTCCAGGGCGGCTACCAGGGGCCGGCAGAGCGGGACCAAATGAAGTGCTGGGTCACGGCCAAGCTGCTTTGGAACCCGTCCTGGGACGAGAAGGCGCTCGCGCGGGATTTCATCCAGGGCCACTACGGCAAGGCCGCCCCAGCGATGGAGGAGTATGAAGCCTTGCTCGAGAAGATGAAGACCGATTACGCCAAGGACCTCGCCTCGCCCCCGGGCGGCATCCGTTACCCGATGGACGCGCCGTTCTTTACCAGGGACTTCGTGACAGAGGCGGCGGCTATCTTTGCCCGGGCCAAGGGGCTGGCCCGCGGCGACGACGACCTGCTGCGGCGCGTCGAGCGGGCGGAACTGCCGATCCTTTACGTGCAGTGCGTGCGCGGCCCGGGGTTTGTGGGCGACGCGTATGCCCGGGTGGTGGCCGAGTTCGAGCGCATTGCACGTCGCGAGAACGTCCGTTTCCTGCAAGAAGGCGACACGGACTTCGAGGCCAAGCTGACGGGCTACAAGAGCCAAATCCCGAGGCCGGCAGCCCAACGCTAACCCTCGGCGCCAGACTCGCTTGCCATTACATCCTGATCTCAGTCCGTTGCGCGTGGCAACCACCAGTCGGCCCGACGCCACACAGAACATTCCCTGCAGCACGCAACCGGCGGCCACGGGCGGGGAGCCTCCTTACACCTGATCATTGGCTTCGGGCAGCCTGCCGGCAGGTTTGGCGTTGGCGACCAACGGCCTTGTTTCAGGCACGCCGGCCGTCAGCGGTTCCGGCGTGCCGATGATTGTTGTGGCCCCCACCGCCGGCGGCAGCGCCAACGCTTCTACCGCGTGTGATTGCAGCCATAAAGCCGGCGGTTTCGCCCGGCTCGCCCGCGCAGCGTCCAGGAGGGGCGGGCGCGCAAGAAGCGATTTCCCATTAGTGCATCAGCAGGTCTATCTCGAAATGCTCGCCGAGGTCACCAGGTTCGCCGCGGGATCGTAACTGAAGCCCGTGCCCGTAATGCTGGTTACGGTGAAGGTGACCGTGCCGCTGGAGAGGCTCGAAGACGAAGTGATTGTCGCGCTTCCCGAGGTGGTCGTAGTGCCGCTGAGGCCAGAGTTGTTGATGGCACCGGTGAAGTTACCAGTGACTCTGGCGCCACTGACGGCTTTGCCGGCCGCATCCACGACATTCACCACGGCCCGGGCCTTGTATTTCTTGCCACTCTTGACCCAGCTCATCGTGATCGCCTTGACATGCGCGGCCCGATAAGTCGTGGCACTGGCCTGGATCGAGTTGGCCGAAGCGCCGGCCGCGTTCACGGCGCGCACAACGTAGTAATAGGTTTGGGCGGACTGCAGGCCGGTATTGCTGTAGCTGGTGGTGTTGGCGGGCAGGATGGCAATATCGGCATAGGGCCCGCCTGAGGTGGCGGCGCGGGCGACGACGTAATTCTCTTCGGTCGCCGCGTTGTCAGACCATGCCAGGTTGATTTGGGACGCGCTGACGGCCGTGGCCGTCAGGCCGCTGGGCGCGGTGGGCGGCCCAGCCAGAGTGGTGGCGCCGGCCTCCGCCGAATTGGCGGACGCACCGGCAGCGTTTACCGCGCGCACGACATAGAAGTAAGTCGAGGCCGGGTTTAAGCCGGTATTGCTGTAGCTGGTGACGTTGGCGCCTAAAGTGGCGAGGTCGGCGTAGGGCCCACCGCTGCTGGCGCTGCGGGCGACCACGAAGGCGGTTTCATCGGTCGAATTGTCCGTCCAGGTCAAGTTGATCTGCGAGGCGCTGACCGCTGCGGCCGACAGCGAACTCGGCGCGGCGGGCACGGCGGGCTGGACGGAGTAAACGAACTTGACCGCGTCCGCCAGCACCACCTGGCCGGCGTCGGCGAAGGCATCGGTAATACGTACGTTTCCAGCCGTGCCGGCGGCGAAGCTGAATGTGCCGAGGTAATTCCAATTGCCCCCGTTGACCTTCTGGTTGACATAGAGAGTCTGGGTACCGCCATTGTAGGTGATGACATGCGGAGCGTTGGTGGTGCGATTGCTGCCCTGGGGATGCCATTCATACACTTCGTAGAAGCCCGCGGTCTGGATGTTCGGCGTGTAAGCAAGGTACGCCGCACCGGTGCCCTGGCTCTTGTAGCGGTAATCCGCCCCGTATTTGTCTGTCGAGGAGGTTCCGGCGCTCCAGGAGCCCGCCACCAGAGCCGCCGTGTTGTCCACAATAATCTCCGGCGCAGAGCCGGAAGGATAGGTGGTAAATGTATAATCGCCCGAGACCGCCGAATTGTCGGCAGCGTCGGTGGAGTGGACGCGATAATGGTAGGTCGTGTTCGGGATCAAACCGGTCAGGGCGATGGCATGGTTCAAAACGAGCGTCGGGTCGCCGCTCGCGCCGCCGTAAGCGGTTGTCAAACCATACTCGACGATGCTATCCGCATTCTCGTCGGTGGTCCACGTGATGGTGGCCGAAGTGTCGGCGAGGGATTCCACAGCGACATTGCCGATGGCTGGCGGGGTGGTGTCGGCGGTGGACAGGACCAGATCAACGGTGACAACCTGGCCGGCGGCGACGATCACGTTGGCGGTTGCGGTTCCCAGGCCGGCGGCACTGGCGCCAATAATGAAGTTGCCCGGGGCGGACTCAAAGAACGCAAACTTGCCATGCGCGTCGCTCAGTTGGGTGCGGGCGGGCGAGGATTGCAGCACCACGGTGGCGTTGTAAACCGGTTCGCCCGTATCCGGGCGGATGATCGTGCCTTTGACGATGCCTTTGGTCGGCGCAGCCTTCCAGGGCAGCGTGGGTGGGGCCTGGTAAGCCGGCTGATAATTATCACGGATGTAGGCGAACGTGGCCGCCTGGTTCACCGTGCCGCTGTTGGGCGTGCGATAGCTGTAGAGAACCGTGCCGAGGAGCGGCTTGCTGCGCGCGTAGAGCAACTGCGTGACCGTATTCTCCTTGGTATTGAGATAGGCGCCCGGACCGATATAAACCCGGCGCACGCCCTGGTTGTTGAAGGCGTCATCCACGCGGGGGTTGTAGACGCCGGCGTTGTCCGCCGAATAGGTCATCGGGATGCAAAGGTCCAGGATGCCTTCGTTGTTCCACGCAGCCCAATCCTGGAACCGGGCAGTGTAGGCGTCGGAGCGGCTGGAGAACACCGCGCAGGAAATCTGCAGGTTAGGCTTGACCGCCAGCAGATCGGCGCTGGTCCAGCGGAGAAAGTCCGTCACCTGCCGGCGACGCCATGTTGAGAACTGCGCGCTGGAAGCAGAGGGCAGGCCGGTCAATCCGAATTCGGCGTTGTAGCGCGCGATGGCCGTGTCGTTGTAGCCCGAGTCCTGCTGCGGATAGCGGATATAGTCCCATTGGAGGCCGTCAACGTCATAGCGGGAGACAATGTCCATCGCCATGTTGTAATTCCAGAGGGCGGCCTCCGGGTGCCCGGGGTCCAAATAATACCCCTCGGCCATATACGTCGCGCCCGCCGAGTTCTTCATCAAGTACTCGGGGTGCAAGTTGCAAACATGGCCCGCCTGTGAGGGTGCGCTGGTGCTGCTCCAGATCAGGTGCGTTACCACCCAGGCATGCACCTCAATCCGCGGGCTCGCGTTGTGGCACTGGTTGATGATCTCCTGGAGCGCATCGTAGTTGGACGCAATCGCCGTCGTCCGCGGATCGCCATTGGGCGCCTGCGGCATGTAGAAGGCGTCGCCGCGCCGGCGCATCTGCACAAAAACGGCATTGAAGTTGTAGGTCTGGCAATCACTCACCAGCTTCGTGACTTCAGCGGACGTTAGGAAGCCGGCGCCCCAGGCGTCCACCCAAACAGCACGGAGCTCCTGAGCGGTGGCGGTCAGGATTGGGGTGAAGGTCACGACGGCGGCCAAAGCCAGCGCCCGGATAGCAGAGACGGAAGGTAGAACGTTATTCATAGGAAAGTACATTGGAGATTTACGACTGCAATCATGTCACCAACGATGCACGTGTGGAATTACCAGCCTGTCCATGATGCGTCAAGGGGGATCCGGCGGATAAAACGGCAGAATAAACGGCAGGAAGCTGACGAGGAAATTCCCAGGGAAGGAGGCGGCCCGCCAACACGCGAAACAGGCGAAAGTGGTTTGGAGAAGTAGCGGAGGAAGGGGAAACCCAGCAACGCCTGGCGTAATCGCTCCCGCACTTGCTCACGCAGTTGCCGCGGAGCCAGCACTTTGACCCCCTCCAAGCGTTGGCGCGACCTCATCCTGCGGGTCTGGCACGTGGACCCGCTGCGCTGCCCGGCCTGCCAGAACCCCATGCCAGGGTTGGCAGGATGGGGCCGCAATGAGTGAGAGGGCAAGCGATTCTCCCTCACCCGCGCAGCGCTGAATACTTGCGGCCGCCAGAAAAGCAAATTATTATCAGTATATTGAAACAAGGCGCAAAGCCGGCGCCGCTGGAAAACAAGAATAACATAAAGATAATCAATGAACCCCAAACTGATCGTATTGTTGGTCGCTGCGGGACTGTTCGCAGCGGGGTCGGCCTTCGCCCAAAACCAGGGGCAAGGTCCGGGACGCGGTGGCAAGGGTCGCGGCTATGGCGGCCCGCCTCAAACCGAACAGGAACGCGCTGCCCGGCAGGCGGAATGCCTCGAGAAGAACGGCGGCGTTTGCCCCAATGGCGGTCCGAGACAGGATTGCCAGGGACTGCGCGGCGGCAAGGGTCGCGGACAAGGCCAGGGCCAAGGCAACTGCTGGCGCAACGGCCAGACAACCAAGTAACTTCACAAACAGCAGGGTGGGGACGCTTCGGCGGAGGCGTCCGCTCCCGCCCGAACATGGACGTTTTGGCGCAACGTCCTTGGCGACCGACCGGCTTTGGCTAGGAAGCCCGCGCCGTGCCTGTTCCCGGAGGTTGGCCGCCGCCAGGGATGGGCGGCGCTGTGCGGCGCTCGCCGGGGCCGGCAATCATCGCCTGCCAAGGATCCGGGATTCTGGTAATCCGCATCAGGGAATCCTTTTCTTCTGGCGTCACTGCCGCCAATTCGTCTTTGGCGGGCGCATGATCACCCGCGCAGCGCTGACTACTTGCGGCCGCCAGGAAAGCGAGCTCTTATCCTTTCATCGTAGTGCTTGAACGCACCCACGGCGGTGAGGATACTCGCCCTGGATGAACATCGCAGCCAGGACAGAAGCCGACCGCAGGGCGCTAAGCTTTGCGATGACCCTCTCCTTGGCCGTCGGCCTGCTCATGTTCGT
>CAZHEW010000262.1:0-5378 GCA_964531815.1 uncultured Verrucomicrobiota bacterium | reverse complement strand
TCGGGGCGCCTGTGCTTATTGCTCAACCTATCACCCGGACAAACGGCGCTGGTGAGACCGCTGCGTTTAGTGTGCGGGCGGGCGGCACGGAGCCGCTTGGCTACCAGTGGTTCAGGAACGGGGTGCCACTGGAGGATGGGGGGAACATTGCCGGGGCGCTCACCTCGACGTTGGCCGTGAGCAGTGTTTCGGGAAGCGACGCCGGCAGTTACAGCGTCGTGTTTACCAATGCCCAGGGCAGTTGCACCAGCGCGGTGGCCGTGTTGACGGTGTTGCCTCCCGAGCGTTTCGTGTCAATCACCTTGGAGAGCGGCGGACGGCTGCGCACGACCGTCGTGGGGCCGCCGGAGCGGAGTTTTACGCTGCAACGCTCGCCTGACTCCTTCCATTGGGCCGACCTGGGCCTTTACGCGAATCGGACCGGCACCCTGGTGCTGACAAATGATCCGCCCGCTGGCCGAAACGCCTGTTTCTACCGCACGGTCTTCCGTCCCGGCGCCACGCCACCCGCGGTTCCTGCTCCCAGCCTGAGCGGCATGGCGCTGTTGCCGGATGGGCGAGTGCGTTTCCGGTTGGAGTCGGCTGCGGGCACCGCCTGGCGGGTCGAAGGCTCGCCCGATCTGATACACTGGGGCAATTATGGCGTGGTGACCAATCCAAGCGGCAGCCTGACGGTGACGAACACTCCGGTCGCCAGGCCCAGCGTGTATTTCTACCGCGTCGTCCAGCCATAGAAGCCAGTGGAAGAGATCAGGGCTTCGTTGTGGGCGCGTTGCCGGAGGGCTTTCAGGGGGCGCACTCGGCCGCGGGCTGCCAGGCCGCATTCTTCACACCGCCACGAAATCCTGACAGACCGCACCGGCATGCCGCCAGGTTAGACCTTGGAACAGATGGGGCTTTAAGCACTTGGCTCGTGTAAGCCGGCAACATGCCGGCTCCGGTCACGTCGTTTCCTCGGGTCAGGATGGGGGATGCTCCTTTCCGAGTCGGTCGGCTGCCTTCCCCTCACCGGCCCCGAGAGAAAACGGGAGCCTTCGTACGCTCCCGCCAGAACGCGCGCATCACTGCCCAATACTTGTGGCATTGGACAGAACTGTCCGGGCTCCGGTCGCGGTGCATTCGCCCCGCTCTTGCCAGGATTGCTTATCAGCCCTGCGCCCTGGCCGAGGCCCCGCCGGCGGGCTTGCTTCCTCATCGGGCTGCCTCTTGCCGGGCCAGCTTGAGAATCCAGCGGCCGTAAAAGTAGATCATCACCGCCGAGGCCACGCCGATGGCGGCGAAGACATACCACGTTACGCCGACCGAGTGCGATTGGTAGAGGACTTGGGTCAGGTGCTCCGGCGTATCGCCCGTGACCTGCACCAGCTTCGCAAAGGCCTCCCCGACGGGCAACGCCTGCTCGGTGACTTGCGCCGGCGAGAAGCCGCGCTCGACCAGCAACTGCCGCGCGAACACGTCCTTGGACGAGAAGATGTGATAGAGCTGCGGGCCGAGCTTCCCTTCAATCGTCCAGCCCACCAGAATCGGCACCTGGGAGAAGCCGATCCACATCGCCTTCTTGTCGGGCGGCGCGATATTGCCCAGGAACTCGCTGAACTTGGGGCTGGCCAGCATCTCGCCGATGCTGAAGATAATCATCGCGAGCACCGCAAAGCCGACGAAATTGGTCAGGCCGAAGAGGGTCAACGCGATCACCACCAACCCCGTGCCCGCCAGCATGCTCGTCGTCGCCCGCATCTTCGCGCTCAGCCCGGCGAACAGGAAGCAGGTGATCATGATCATGCCCGCATTGATGTTCACGATGCCTTCCGGCTGGATGGTGTGCCCGCTCTCATCCATTCCCAGCAGGAACCGCCAGACTCGGCTCTGCGCCCCGTCGGCCCCGAAGAGGAACTGCACCATCGGCGCGGTGTCCACCCAGTCGGCGACGTATCGGGGCAGCACATCCCAGAGCATCGGGAACATCAGCCACCAGACCGAGAAGATGATCAGGTAGAGGGCCAGGTGGGGCTTCTTGAGTTCCGCCAGCGCTTCCAGCACGAGGCTGCGCTGCTTCTCGCCGCCCTCGCGGAGGCGCCGCTGGCGGGCCAGCCGCTCTTCCTTGCCCGGCTCACGGTAAGTCAGCAGCAACAGGAAATTCAAGCAGATCACGCCCGCGTTGATGTAGAAGACGTACTTCCACGACAGCAGCCGCATCTGCAGCGCGATCAGCGGGCCGATCCAGCCGCCGATGTTCACCGTTTGGTAGAAGATGCCCCAAGCCATCGAGCTGTTGCGGCGGTTGGTGGCCTTGATCAGCGTGCCTTGCACCCCCGGCTTGAAAATCGCCGTCCCGGTCGCCAGCAGCATCGCCCCACAGAAGAACCCCCAGTAACTGTGGAACCACGCCATAACCAAGTAACCCAGGCATTTAATGACCGTCGAGGCGAAGATGGTCTCCTTGTAGCCATACCGGTCCGACAGCCCGCCGGTGAACACCGGGATCAGCGACTGGACCAGGTTCCAGCACAGCAGCAGCGTGCCGAACGTCGCCATTGTCACACCCAGCGCTCCCTTGGACACCGGCTCGGTCGCGTAAAGCGTCGCCACCGCCCGCACGCCGTAATAGGCCAAGCGCTCCACCATTTCCATCCCGCCCACCACCCAAAAGACGTAGCTCAGGCTCGCAATTGAGGCCCAGAGGCCAAGCTGCTTCACATCGGCCAGGGTAGTCTCGTTGGACGGTGCAACGGGTGGCGAACTGGTTGGCTGGCTCATATCATTGTTCTAATCCGGGAGGGCGAGCGTCCCCGCGAGCCCATGCTGACAGGGAGGGTTGCGGAAATCAGGGCTCGCGGGGGCGCTCGCCCTCCCGGTTGGTTGTGTGTGGATACTCATTGCAGCCCTGGCGTCACAACACCGTCCGGGCCAGGCCATACAGGCCCACGCTCAAGGCCGCCAGCGAATCGCCCGCGATCAGGCCGCCGCCGATCAGCGACATCGTGCTCATGTCCGGCGGCAACGGGTCGTTGCCCGTCTGCGGCCGGCGCGAGGCGCGCCTCGCCTGCGCCAGGTCGAATACCGAGGACCCCACGCCGCCGGCTGTCCACCACAGCACGGTGGGCAGCTCGACAAATCCGCCGAACGACGATGCGTAAGGGCTGGGCAGCAGCACCGCGTCCAGCACGAAGTTGCCCGCGCGCGCCCGGGCGGAGGTCTTCATCGCCTGCTGGCAGGCCGGTATGCGCTTGATCAGCTTGCGCGCGACCTCGATGAGGAGCCCGAGCAGCACGCCGAACCGCAGCGCCTGCATCACCTGCGGCTGCGAGGTGGTGATGCCTTTGAGCGCGCCGACCAGCTTGTAGGTCATGGCCGATTGCCACTGCTGCGCGCCCTCGGCATGCGGATGGGTGAACTGGTCCACGCGCAGCACCTCATACGAGTGCATGAAGACTTTCCCCAGCGCCACCGCCAGCACCGCGCCCATCGCGATGCCGATGACCTGGTAGCGAAACTGGATAATGCGGTTCGTCCCGAGCCGCCAGCCCGTCGAGCGATCCTGCTGCATGTCGCCGCCCTCGCTGCACGCGATCAGCAGAATGGACGCGCAGAGCAGCCCCACCCCCGGGTCGCGCAGCCCCAGCGCCGCCAGGATGAACACCGTCAGCACAAACGCGCTGGATATCGGGTTCCAATCCGAGATCCCCAGCGAAATGCCGTTCACCAGCACGAACAGAAAGCACAGCCCCACGGCAACCGCCAGGAAGAACACCGGCTGATGCAGCACCTGGCTGCCGAAAAAAACCGTCGCCGCGCCCCAGAACGCCACCCACAACACCAGCCGGAACACGTTGACCCGCTTCCAGTCATCCGCCGGGCTGGCCGCCTGGCCGCTCTTCTGCCGGAACTGCCGCGCGGCCTGAATCAGGATCAGCGCCACGTCCAGGATCGCCGCGCCGAGGATTGTCCCCAGCGCAATGATGAAGCCGATCTTGCGGAACGGTTCGCCCGGCTTGAGCCAGCCGATGCTCACCAGGCAGGGCGTCTGCCACTTGCCGATCAGCGCCACCACCAAAGCCGGAATCGCGATCCGCGCCCCCACAATCAGCCCCGCCCCGAACGTCGAAGCGGAAAGGCTTAACCCGGTTAACGCCTCAAGGCTCTTCTGCGGCACGCCAAGCCGCGCCAGCGCCGGCAACTTCAGTGCGAACAACCCGCCTGCATACCCGGCCAGCATCCCGCCTCCGAGCTTCGCAATCGAGCGCTTCAGCAGATTCCTGTCCGTCAGCGCCCGGAGAATGTTGGCCACGGCGTAGCCGGACGGGTAGGCCAGTTGCATCCGGTCCACCAGCACCGGCGTGTAGAGCATGCCCACCCCCACACCGAACATGCCGATGGACATGAAATACAGCACCAGCTTCCACACCGGCGGCTCGGGCAACCCCAGCCACACCATCGCCTGCATCAGCACGGCCATGCCGCACATGCCCGCCACCGACGCCGCCATCGTCTGCATGTAATTCGCCCCGTGCCGCCCCTCCGGCCCATAGGGCAGCGTCACCGTGCTGCCCAGGATGCCCGCCAGCACCTGGCCCCCAATGAAGAACCCAATCGAGAAATTCATGAACGCCGCCGAAATGCCTCCCAACGGCCCCAGGATCAGAATCGCCACCGCCCCCAGCAAAAGATGGTATGCAGGCGTGCCGATCCGCGGAAGCAACCGGCTCACGCCGGTGCGAGTCGTTGGATTGACAGCCATAGCGCGACGAGTCCGGCGGAAGATAGGCAAGCCCGCGCCGCAGGGAAAGCAAAACCCGGCCGCCCCCGCAACCTCGCGCCGTGCAGCAAGCAGCAAAAACCCACGCGTTCAGATGTGGATAATGCCGAGCTTCGAGGGGGCCGTCTCTTTCGCAGTGCGGTTCATGGTCAGAATTTCGGATGGGGCGGGGGCAGGTTGCCGGGCTTGAGGTTTCAGGATGCTGATGTAGAATCCAACCCATGCCAGCCGCTCCCGACCCCGCCGCCGACCTTCGCCGGCTTGCGCCCGCTGAACTCGCCAAACTCGGCGAGGGCAGCCTCCGCAAGCACATCGCCGCGCAAGCCGTTGTGGCGCATCAGAAATATGCGCCGCTCACCTTCGCCAGGCTCGACGCCTTCCTCTCCGATCCTGAGTGTGTTCGCTATCCGACGCGACTGGTGTTCGAGGTAGGCGAGATGGCAGCTCACCAGTTTGCTCAACCCGGCCCTGACCCTCTCAAGTCAGAACCGGACGCCCGGGTGCTCTACCTGCGCCCGGCATTGCGCGACCGCCCGGACCTGGCGCTGCTGGCCGTTGCCTACATGATCCCGGCGATCAACTACGGCGACCTCGTCACCGACGACCACTGTGTCGGCTACGG
>CAZHEW010000261.1:0-5390 GCA_964531815.1 uncultured Verrucomicrobiota bacterium | reverse complement strand
AAACGGTCCACACCTATATCCGCCGCATTTACGAAAAGCTCCAGGTCCGGACGCGCACCGAGGCGGTGGCGAAGTTCCTGCAGCGCTAGCTTCCGGCCTGAGGGGCGCCTGCTTCCGGGGTGGTCCATTTGCCGTGCTCCCGGATGAGGTCCACGAGGCGGTCCACGGCTTCGGTTTCGGGGATGTTGAACTTCAAAGGGGTCTTGCCGACGTAGAGGTTGATCTTGCCGGGGGCGCCGCCGACGTAGCCGAAGTCCGCGTCGGCCATTTCCCCGGGACCGTTCACGATGCAGCCCATGATGGCGATTTTCACGCCCTTGAGGTGCTCGGTGCGGGCTTTGATACGGGCAGTCACGGTCTGGAGGTTGAAGAGGGTGCGGCCGCAGGAGGGGCAGGCGACGTAGTCAGTCTTGAAGGAGCGGCAGCCGGCGGCTTGCAGGATGTTGTAGGCCAGGCGCAGGGATTGGCCGGCGCCGGGCTCGCCGCGCACAAGGATGGCATCGCCAATGCCGTCGGCCAGCAGCGAGCCGATGACGACCGAGGCGCGCAGCAGGGCGACCTTCGGCTCCAGCGGCGGCGAGGGCAGGCTAAGGCAGTCCTTCAAGAGGATGGGGTTGTTGCGGCCGAGGCGTTTGAACTGTGCGGCGAGGAGGCGGAAGGCGGCGATGGCGGGCAGCGGCACGTCGTCCTTGACGGTCACGAGCTGCGTGTCGCAGTTGACTACGAGGTCTTCGCGTGGGTCGGCTTCGAGGATGTTCAGGTCCTCGTAAACTGCCTCGGGCCTTACGTCCGCGCGATGGGTCAGCTTGGGGGCGACTTTATCCCAGGTGGCGCGGGTGACCACCACACGAACGGTTTGCTGGGCGCCGCATTTGACGCCGTCAGGCAGCTCAATCTCTGGCGTGGGGCGGCGGGTGTACGTGAAGGGGTCGAAGGGAAAGGCTGAGGGCTGAAGGCTAGAGGCTAAAGCCGGAAGGCCGGGGGCCGAAGTGCGGAGTTGCTGGTCCGTGGTCCGTGGTCCGTGGTCTGAGGTCTGCTCAGCCGGCACCGTCAGGACAGGAATCTGAGCCAGGAGATCGCGGCAGACTTCGATTTCGCGGGGGGAGTCCTCGGTGAGGGAGACGCGGATGGTGTCGCCGAGTCCATCGCACAGAAGGGAGCCGATGCCGATGGCGCTCTTGATGCGGCCATCCTCGCCTTCGCCAGCCTCAGTCACGCCAAGGTGCAGGGGGTAGTTCCAGTCCGGCCCTTCCTGTTCCAGGCGGGCGGCCAGCAACCGGTAGCACTGGATCATGATCTTGGGGTTGCTGGCCTTCATGGAGAACTTGAAGTTGTGGAAGTCGTGCTTGCGGGCGATGCGCGCGAATTCCAGAGCACTCTCGACCATCCCGAGCGGCGAGTCGCCGAAGCGGTTCATGATGCGGTCGCTGAGCGAGCCGTGGTTGGTGCCTATGCGCATTGCCCGGCCCAGTTGTTTGCACAGCTTCACCAGGGGCACGAACATCCCCTCGATGCGAGCCAACTCCGCGGCGTATTGGTCCTCCGAGTATTCCTTGATGGCGAACTTCTTGGTGTCGGCGTAGTTGCCGGGGTTGATGCGGACCATCTCGACCCACTGGGCGGCCTCCAGCGCCGCCTCGGGCTTGAAGTGGATGTCGGCGACAATGGGAAGAAGGCAACCGCGGGCGCGCAGTTCGCCGACGATGTTCTTGAGATTGGCGGCGTCCTTCACCGTCGGGGCGGTGATGCGCACGATCTGGCAGCCTACCGCCACCAAGTCCAGCGTCTGCCTGACGCACTCGGCGGTGTCCATGGTGTCGCAGGTGATCATGGACTGCACGACCACGGGATGGCCGCCGCCAATGATCACGCCTCCGCGCCGGGGATCGCCAACGATGACCTCACGCGTCCGGCGGCGGCGCAAAAAGCACGGAGATTCGCAGAATGGAACCATCCTCAGCGACCCTGGGCCGGGGCGCTCTCGGGCTTCTCGATGGTGACCTCCTGCTTGAACATCGAGCGAAATTGAGAGAAGCGCCGCACGTCGTTAAACGAGACATACAGCATGAAACCGATGAGCAGCATGGCAAAAGCGGTATTGGTGTATTCCACCAGGCGACTCGGCAACGGCCGGCGGAACAAACCCTCGACACAGGCCATAACGATGTGTCCGCCGTCCAGCACTGGCATGGGGAAGAGGTTGATAATCGCCAGGTTGATGTTGAGCAGGACAAGGAAGCTCAGCGCCAGGCGCCAATCCGAATTCACGTAGGCGGCCAATATTGCCAGGATGCCCGGCGGACCGCTCAAGTCTTTGATGCCGACGCCTGTTTGCTTGGAGTGCCATAGCGCGGAGAAGGTGCTGATTGTGCGATCGAGCACCGAGATGATTTGGGCCCACGGCGAAACGTGCTCGATCCGGTAAACAGGTTTACCGGTGCCGATTTCAGCTCCGATTCGCCCGACCTTAAGGCCGGGATCCAACCGGGGAGTGACTTTGAGCGTCTGTCGCACGCCGTCGCGCCTGACGATGATGTCACTCGGTTCTCCGGGACACTTCTGCACGAGTTTGATGAACTGGTCGGCTCCGTGGAGCGGCACGTGGGCAAACGCCAGGATTTCGTCGCCCGCTTTGAGTCCTGCGGCCTCAGCGGCACTGCCGGAAACAACACGCCGAACCACCGGATGGTCACGCGGATCGAGATTGAGCACCTTCAGGCCCAATGTCTCGCTAAGCACCGTGTTCAGTTCGTAGGTATTGGTGAATTTGCCGGTGCGGGCAATTACGACCGCCAGGTTGGTGCTGCGCGCCAGGATGGTGGTCTCTTGCACCTCTTGCCATGAACTGATCAGCTTCCCATCCACCGAGACAATCTGGTCCCCAGGCTGAATCCCAAGCTTGGCCTCGCGCGAATCCGGGTCAACATGGCCGATGATGGGCGGATTGACCTGTACGGGAAGGCCAACGGCCCACAGCAGGCAGGCAATCGCAATCCCGAACGCCACGTTCATCATGGGCCCGGAAAAGGCCACCAGGATCTTCGACCACGGCGACGCCGGCGGTAGTTGTTCCACGTTTTCGCCAGGCTTGCCTTCGAGTGCGTCGGACGTCGCCATCTGAGGGAGTTTTACGAAGCCACCAGCCGGAATCCAGCGCCAGGACCATTCCACCCCATCACGCATCCAGCTCAGTATTTTTGGGCCAAAACCGATCGAGAAGCCCTCGATCTTGAGGCCGCGACGCCGCGCCATCCAGTAATGCCCATACTCATGGACAAAAACCGCCGCGCCGAAGAGCAGAATCACTACCGCGACCACATACACTATGTTCAGAAGCCACATATTCGTGTAGCAAAGAAGGTAATCCGACTTGATACCTATGTCAGTCAATTATTGCGCGACGCAGCCAAGGCCGGAATATGGGGCAGGTTCGGCTGGGATCTACCCGCTTGCTGCTTCATTGCGCGCCCACCTGTCGGCCTCGATAATCTGCCATAACGCAGGGTGCGGGACCACGCGGTGCCGATCCATGACTTGACGTACAACGGCCGAAATATCGGGGAAACTGATCCGCCGCTCTGCGAAGGCCTCGACCGCAACTTCATTGGCCGCGTTGAAGACCGCGGGTAGCGTGCCACCGACTTCCCCGGCCCGGCGCGCCAATGTCAGCGCAGGAAAGCGTTCCGGGTCAGGCTCCTCGAAAGTCAGGTTGCCCAGGTTCGCCAGATTGGTTTGGACCCGGTTGCTGGGTGCCCGTTCCGGGTAAGTCAAGGCATACTGGATTGGCAGGCACATGTCCGGCGTTGAAAGCTGCGCCAGTATCGAGCCATCCACAAACTCCACCATCGAGTGCACAACGCTTTGCGGGTGGACAATCACCGAGACCCGGGCCATTTCCATGTTGAACAACCAGCGTGCTTCAATCATCTCCAACCCCTTGTTGAATAGAGTCGCCGAATCAATGGTGATTTTGCGGCCCATCACCCAGGACGGGTGCTTCAGAGCGCGCTCGACTGTGATGTTCGGAAATTCTTCCTTGGGTGTGGTCCGGAACGGCCCCCCGGAGGCCGTCAGCCACAACCGGCGGACTGATTCAACGGGTTTACTTTCCAGGCACTGAAAGATGGCGGAATGTTCGCTGTCCACCGTTAGCACCCTCACGCCATGCTCATGCGCCTCCCGCATGACAATTTCACCGGCCATGACCAGGATTTCCTTGGATGCCACGGCAATGTCTTTACCCGCGCGGATTGCGGCCAGCGCCGGCTGGAGGCCGGCTGTCCCCACAATGGCAATCAACACGATGTCTGCCTCGGGCAGGGTAGCGAGGGTCACCAATCCTTGCTCGCCGGAGCATACCTCAGTACTGCTGCCGAGAAGGTCGCGCAGTTCCCGGGCCCTGGCTGGGTCGGTGATGGAAATGGCAATGGGCTGGTGCTTGCGGGTTTGCTCCAGCAGCAGTTCCGCGTTGTTACCCGCCGCCAACCCGAGCAGGCGGATACGGTCCGGCAAATCTTCTGCCACCTTAATGGTACTGTTGCCGATGGAGCCCGTGCTGCCGAGGAGAACGACGTTGCGCATGCAAAAAGGTCCGGGAATTACCGCGCGGTCAACACGTGCCGAAGATAGAGGTACATGATCGGCGCGTTAAACAGCAGGCTGTCGAGCAAGTCGAGGATGCCGCCGATGCCGGGGAAAAACTTGCCTGAGTCCTTTGCCCCAGCGTCGCGTTTGAAGAGCGATTCAATGAGATCGCCCACCACCGCGCCTGCGCCCAGAACAACTCCCAGAATGGTCGCGTGGATCCAGTTCATGCCGGGCAGTTTCTGCCCCAGGAAATGTGCCAGCAACAGGCTTGCGAGCGTCGAGACCACGATTGCGCCAGCAAATCCCTCCCAGGTTTTGCCGGGGCTAATGCGCGGGCACAACTTGTGCCGGCCAATCAGTGATCCACAGGCGTAAGCCCCGGTGTCGCTGAGCTTGGTGATAACGATGAAGAACAGGAGATAGTAGCAGCCCGCAGTCCCGGGAAAGAAGAAGAAGTTGATCTTTTGGACAAAATTGAGCAGCCAGGCCACATACATCAAGCCCAGGAGTGTCATGCCGATTGCCAACATCCCTGCCGTGTGGCTGCGCGAGAAGAACTGGCACAGGCATAAGCCCAGCACAAAAACGATGATGAAGCTGGTCTCGAAGTCATTTACGCGCGCCGGCGATCCCGAAGTGCCCAGCAGCCCCGTTAGGTTAAGGAACGTTCCAATCATGAGGAGGACACCCCCCAGGATCCCCCAGTGCTTGAAACAGCCCACGCCGCGCTTGGCGGCCAACCCGTAGAATTCCGCCAGCCCAAAGGCGGCCAGCAGAACCATCGCCAACAGGAAGACATGGTT
>CAZHEW010000260.1:0-5396 GCA_964531815.1 uncultured Verrucomicrobiota bacterium | reverse complement strand
AGGTTCATGCGCGCCTGGCGCATCAGCCGCACCGCCATGGCGCCGACGATGCACTCGTCGTCCGGGTGCGGAGCGAAGAACAGCGCCTTGGGCGCGTTGGGAAGAATCTCGGGCCGCGGAGCGGGCTTGAAGGTGCCGAGCGGAAACGTGCGGCCCTGCTTGAGCAGGCGCGCGTAATCAGATACGAGTTGATGGTATGGAGTCATAAATCATTGATGCCTGGTCTCATTAACACCCCGCTTCAGCGGGGTGTGGGGGTGGCTGAGTAGAACGTGAACCGCTTCAGCGGTTTCAATAGGGGACTTGAAACCGCTGAAGCGGTTCAGCATCCAGGACGGCGCCGTATCACCCCGCTGAAGCGGGGTGTGAATGAGAGGCGCCTGGATTGTAGTGCGCGTCATCGGCATACCCTATTTCACCTTCGGCAGGCTGGCGGCGGCGACCGCCTGGCCGTGGCGCTTGTCTTTTTCATCGGGAATGTGGAAGGCGATCTTGCCGGTCAGCTCGGGGAACTCCGCTTTCAGGACTTCCTTGGCCCCGGCGATGATGACGTCGCCTCCCGGTCCGGAGGTGACCCGGCCGAGAATCAGCACATTCTCCAGTTCGTAGAAGTCGGTGAAGTGCGCGATGGCATAGCCGAGGTAGGTGCCGATCGTCTCGTAAATCTTGCGGGCGCGGCAATCGCCCTGGTCCATGAGCTTCTGCACATGCTTAAGCTTCTCGGGCAGCGGTAGCTTCGGGTCCACATCGATGCCCGCGGGCGCGAGCAAGCGCCCGACACATTGTTGCGAGAAATACTGCACGCCACAGCCGTAGTCACCGGACCACTCGTCCGCAGGCGCGGCAGGATTGAGGTCCACCGGCACAAACGCCAGCTCGTTGAGCCACGAGGTGATGTTGCCTTCGGCGTTGACGTAGCCGCCGGCCGTGCTCGTGCCCAGCGAAATGCCCAGAATGCGGTTCTTGCCCAGCGACATCGAGCCGGCCAGCGCCGTGACCTCGCCGTCATTGACGACCTCCAGCGGGATTTGGTTCCAGGCCCTGCGAATTTCGAGGAACAAGTCGCGGACACGCTTGATGAACACATCGGCGGGCACACCGCGGAACAGCGAGGCAACCTTGACCCGGTTGTTCACATAGACCCCCGCCGCGCTGCCGCCGATGGCGTCAACCCGCGGAAGGTGGGCGGCGGCTTTCTTGAGCGAATCCATGATGCCGTCGTAGTGATACTGCGGATCAGGCTGGAAGTAGGGGTCCCAGACCGTCTCGTCACTGAACACCACCTTGCCGTCAACCACCGCCGCCACTTTGCGGTCGCTGCCGCCGAGGTCGAAGCCGATGCGGCAGCCGTCCAGGTGCCGGCCCAGCGACGCGACACTGCGGCCTTCGGGCGGCAGAATCTTCGTGTGCATCACCTCGATCGGGCGGTCGAACATCTTCTCGCCCACCAGGTTCGAGTCAAACCTGCCGGTGGGCGTCTCGCGGTAATGCGCTGCCAGCTTCGCCGCGAGGTCCGTCGGCCCGTCAAAATGAATGCGAAACCCGCCTCGCGACCAAAGCAGAAACTTCACGATGCGCTCCAGGTAGGTGTAATTGCCCGCCGCCTGCGCATGGCTCTCGGGCAGAATCTGCGTGGTGAAGTGGGATGCGGTGCCGTCGGTCTGTTCCAGCGCCAGCCGAACCGTCACTGAACCGGCTGCAGACCTTGCCAGCGCCCGAAAGGCGCGATTAGCCAGGACCGCCGGGCGGAACGCAGCATCCAATACCGGTGTGACTCGTGGCGCGACTAAAGGAAGCCCATTATTCGTATTCATTTCGCGAGTAACGGTTTAATCCAGTCGGCGGCCGCGCGCAAGCCAGAAGCCAGGAAAGCACGCTGAACTGGAGCCGGGGAACGCATTCCCCTTTCTGACCACAGTGCTGAACCAGCAACCTCCCCTCTGTTGGTCGCCTCAAATCCCCAGGCTCTGCCAGACTGTCCATTAATGGCCTCCCGGTCTTCGGCTCTTGCAGCCATCCACGCCTTCCGGAGCCTGATCATAGCCATCTCCGACTTGGAGGAAGGTCTCTTGCAATTTGCCTTGGAATACGGTACCAGCCTGCAGCGCTAAGATACTGACTATGACGAAGCAAACGAGCGGGAAGTGCAATACCACCAATAGAGTGGTGCTGGCATGGGTTGAAGAGATGGTCACACTCTGCAAGCCGGATAATGTGCATTGGTGCGACGGGTCGCAGCAGGAATACGACGCGCTCTGCGCCCTCATGGTTAAGAGCGGGGCCTTTATCAAGCTCAACGAGAAGTCGCGTCCGGGCTGCTATTTGGCCCGGTCGCATCCGAGCGACGTGGCGCGCGTCGAGGACCGCACTTACATTTGCACCCGAAACAAGGACGACGCCGGTCCGACGAACAACTGGGCCGACCCCGCCGAGATGAAACAGAAGCTCAAGGGCTTGTTCAGCGGGTGCATGAAAGGGCGCACGCTTTATGTCATCCCGTTCGCGATGGGAGCGCTGGATTCGCCGCTGTGCAAGATCGGCATCGAGCTGACTGACTCGGCTTACGTTGTCATCAACATGCGCATCATGACGCGCATGGGCGGGGCGGTGCTGGAGAAGCTCGGCGCGGACGGCGAGTTCATTCCCTGCATGCATTCGGTGGGCGCGCCGCTGCAGCCCGGCCAGCCGGACGTGCCCTGGCCTTGTGAACCGGATGTGTCCCGCAAACATATCGTCCATTTCCCGGAGGAGTTCTCGATCTGGTCCTACGGCTCGGGCTACGGCGGCAACGCGCTCCTGGGCAAGAAGTGCCTGGCCTTGCGCATCGCGTCGGCGGCGGCGCGCGAGGAAGGCTGGCTGGCCGAGCACATGCTGATTCTGGGCGTGGAGTCGCCCACAGGTGAAAAGACCTACGTCGCGGCGGCCTTCCCTAGCGCCTGCGGCAAGACCAATTTCGCCATGATGAAGCCTCCCTCCCCCCTTAAGGGATGGAAGATCTGGACCATCGGCGATGACATCGCCTGGATGAAGCCGGGGGCCGACGGCCGTCTTTACGCCATCAATCCCGAGGCGGGCTACTTCGGCGTCGTGCCCGGCACGAACTCGCAGTCCAACCCGGCAGCGGTCGAAACGATCTCCCGGGATACCGTTTTCACGAACGTCGCGCTCACGCCCGAGATGGATGTGTGGTGGGAAGGCAAGGATGGTCCTCCGCCCAAGGAGTGCCTGGACTGGAAGGGCAACAAGTGGAGGCCGGATTGCCGGGACAAGGCCGCGCACCCCAACAGCCGCTTCACGGCCCCGATGCAGAACAATCCTCTGCTGGCCCCGGAGGTCAACGATCCCAAGGGGGTGCCGATCAGCGCGATTATCTTCGGGGGGCGGCGGAGCGACACCATGCCACTGGTTTACCAGGCGTTCAACTGGGTGCACGGGGTGTATGTTGGCGCGACCATGGGCTCGGAAATGACTGCCGCGGCGTTGGGCGGCGCCGGCCAGGTGCGCCGCGATCCGATGGCCATGCTGCCGTTCTGCGGCTACCACATGGGCGACTATTTCCGCCACTGGATCAACATGCACAAGGTCATCAAGCACCCCCCGCGCATCTTCCATGTCAACTGGTTCCGCAAGAGCGGGGAGGGAACCTTCCTCTGGCCCGGCTTTGGCGAGAACATGCGCGTGCTCAAGTGGATTGTGGACCGCTGCCAAGCCCGCGCGGATGCTGAGGAAAGCGCGCTGGGCTGGGTGCCCAAGCCCGACAGCCTGGATCTGACCGGCCTGGCCAACTTCTCACCCGCGCGATTCGAGCAGGTCCAGGCGATTCACGAAGAGGAATGGCGGCGCGAGATCATGTTGCAGGAAGAGCTGTTCATCAAGCTGCATTCCCGCTTACCGAAGGAACTGATCTTCCAGCGCGAGCTGCTCCTGGCCCGCTTGTAGCGGGCCCTCCCGACGATGTCAGCCGTTCGGCCCGCGCTTCAGCGGACATCCCGCCCGGACCCCCCGGGTCAGGGTAAGGTCCCGCGCCCGCCAGACCCGGGGGCAGAGACAAAGAATCCCCGAGAGCCGCAAGGGCCCGCGGGGATTTTGAAGAGGAAACGCCGAGCTTAATTCGTGGCTTCAGCAGCCTTCGGGCTTTGCAGGGCGGCTTGTTTGGCCGCGACCTGCTTCTTGCAACAGGCGGGCTTGGCAAAGGGGCAGTCGCCCGATTTCGCCTTATCCGCTTTCTCGACCTTGGCGGGACAGTTTGCTGGTTTGCACTTATCCTTCAGCGGACAGTTTTTGGCATCACCGGCTTGCACCGCGACCGCAAACGCCGCCACCGTTAGTGTAAGTATGATCTTTTTCATATGTGTACTTATAACTGTATTGTTTGCTTATTTCAAATATTACTTTTACGATTATCAGACCTCGCGAGGCCAAAAGCGTTCAATCTCCGTCATCGCCGGCGGCGGATTCAGGTTTACGGGTTGGGGGTAGCCCGTTGCTTCATCATCTTCTCCAGCATCTCCCGCTGTTCGGGAGGCATGTTTTTCATGGCCTCCTGCATCTTCTGCTGGGCCTCGTTCATTTGCTTCCTGGCCTCGTCGGCCTGCGGCCCGGATAAACCGCCCATCATATCCATCAGGCCGCCCTGGGACTTGCTGTATCCGGCGGGAATCTGGAAGGTCGAGGCTGGGAGCGACTTCTTATCCACTTTAACGACCTCCATGGTGACCTTGGTGCCGTCCGGCGTGGTGCTGATGGATTTGAGGGGCAGGCCGTCGGCGCCCGCGTCTTTCAGCGCCTTGGCCAGGGCTTCCTCGCCGCCCTTCTTGCCCGGACGCGCCTGCATACGTGCAAAGGTCGTGTAATCCAGCAGATCTTTGGCGGTCCACATTTCTGAGGTCATGCCCTTCTCGTTGCGGGAGTCCTGCTCTTTGACCAGCACGTGCTGGGTTTTGTATCCAAGAATGGTCTCCTGACCGAGTTTCTGGACGGTGTATTTGCGGGTGTCCGCCGTCTGACCGGCCATTGCTTCCATCTGCGCCAGGTTAATCTCGGTGTAAGTCTTATTGGCGTCATTGATGTGGTAGATCAGGTTGGGAGTTTCCGTTTTCTGCAAGACCACCATCTTCATGCTCATTTCCCCCATCTGCATGTTCATTTCGCAGCGGGCTCCGGCTTTAGCCACTGAGGCGACCATCTTACCCCCGCCGCCCAGATCGCTGTCTTTGCCGGCAGCGGTTATTTTCATCTCCAGGACGCCTTCGAACTGGGCAAACGCCGGCACAACCGCCAGCAACACTGCAAACAGGGTAGAATTGACTCTCTTACACATAGGATTTCCTCAACTGGTTATCATGTTCTCCGAAGCTGGTGCGCCAACGCACCGTAATCAAACAACTGGCAATACC
>CAZHEW010000259.1:0-5396 GCA_964531815.1 uncultured Verrucomicrobiota bacterium | reverse complement strand
TCCGCGGGCGCGACGATGTTTACGCCAGGCGATTTGAAAGCCGAAAGACCAACCGGGCAGGCTACCAACCGGCTTGCGCCAATGATTGGGCGCGTGGCTTATGCGGCAAACCCCGCGTGAAGTGTGCGGACTGCCCGAACCGCCGCCTCCTGCCAGTGACGGATGAGGTTGTCCGTCAACATCTCTCTGGCGCGGACGACCGTGGCAGGGAGTTCGTCATGGGCCTCTACCCGATGCTCGCCGACGAAACCTGCTGCTTGCTCGCCATCGACCTTGACGGCCAGGGGTGGCAGGAGGATGCAAAGGCCTTGCAGCAAACCTGCGAGCTTTTGGCGCTGCCGGCCGCTTTGGAGCGGTCCCGTTCGGGGCAGGGCGGCCATCTTTGGTTCTTCTTTAAGGAAGCACTGCCAGCCAGCATCGCGAGGAACCTCGGTTCACACCTCCTCACTGAGACGATGGAGAGCCGGCCGGAGATTGGGCTCACATCCTACGATCGGCTCTTCCCTAATCAAGACACCCTGCCCAAGGGGGGCTTCGGCAACTTGATCGCGCTTCCGTTGCAGAAGAAGCCGCGGACAGCGGGCAACAGCGTATTCCTGGACAGGCAGTTTCAGCCCTATGCAGATCAATGGGAATTTCTTTCCTCTGTGCGAAAGATCGGCCGCACACAAGCCGAGTCACTCGCGCGGGATGCCCAGCGCCGGGGGCGCGTCACTGGCGTAAGGTTGGTTGTGGGTGAGGAAGACGACGACCTTCCCTGGTCCGCGCCGCCATCGCGCCGACTGAAGGAACCTCTCATTGCAGGGCGATTGCCCAAGTCCGTCGAATTGGTGCTAGGCGACCAAATATACATCGCCAAAGAGCAACTTCCGCCGGAGCTGCGCAACCGCCTGCTGCGGCTGGCGGCGTTTCAGAATCCTGACTTCTACCGGGCACAAAGCATGCGGCTGCCAACGTTCGACAAGCCGCGCATCATTCATTGTGCGGAGGATGGGCCGAAATACTTGGCGCTGCCACGCGGATGCCTGGATGAGACGCGAAGCCTGCTTGCCTCGCTTGGTGTTGAACCAATCCTGCGCGACGAACGACTTGCCGGAACCCCGATTGAGGTTAGGTTTCACGGAGAGTTACGGGCCGAACAGGAGTTGGCAGCAAGAGCTTTGGCAGCCCACGATATTGGCGTTCTGGCCGCTACAACGGCCTTCGGCAAGACTGTGGTGGCGGCTTGGCTAATCGCGACCCGTGGCGTCAACTGCCTGGTCCTCCTGCATCGCCAACAACTGTTGAACCAATGGGTGGAGCGCTTGGCCTCCTTCTTCGATGTGCCAGCGAAGTCCATTGGCCGGCTAGGAGGCGGGCGCAAGCTCCTCACCGGCAGAGTGGACGTCGCGCTGATACAAAGCTTGGTCCGGAAGGGTGTGGTGCACGATTGCGTGGGAGCCTATGGCCACTTGGTGGTTGATGAATGTCACCATCTCCCGGCGACCAGCTTCGAGATGGTCGCACGTCGAGCAAAGGCGCGTTACGTCACGGGACTCTCCGCCACCATCGCTCGCAAGGACGGCCATCATCCGATAATCTTCATGCAATGCGGCCCGGTGCGCTACCGGGTCAGCGCCCGAAAACAGGCCGCAGAACGGCCTTTTGCTCACCACGTCCTGGTGCGACCGACGAACTTCCGTGCTCAAGAAACCGAGGAGGCGGATGCGCGAGTCGAATTTCAGAAGCTGACTGCGGCCCTGATGCAGGCGACCGACCGCAACCAGATGATCTGCGCGGACGTCCTCGCCGCGGTCAAGGCTGGGCGGTTTCCGCTTCTGCTAACCGAGAGGACAGAACATCTGCAAATGCTGGCCAGTGAATTGGCGAAAGCGATTCCGCATGTCATCACTCTGCAGGGCGGCATGGGAAGGAGGGCGCTGCAGGCAGCGATGGTGTCGCTTGCCCAGGCGTCAGAACAGGAGGGCCGCGTGTTGGTGGCGACAGGGCGGTACATAGGCGAGGGGTTCGATGAGCCGCGGCTGGACACTCTCTTCCTGGCCTTGCCGGTCTCGTGGCGGGGAACAATTGCACAATATGTGGGGCGGCTGCACCGGCTGCATGAAGGCAAGCGCGAGGTGCAGGTGTATGATTACGCGGACTTGAACGTGCCAATGCTCGCTCGCATGTTCGACCGACGCTGCATTGGCTACGAAGCCGCCGGGTATACGCTATTGCTTCCGGGCAGCGCCGTCCCTGGCTGGCCAGCGGAGGTTCCGTTGCCAATAGCCCCGGAGTGGAAGCGGGACTACGCCGCGAGTGTCCGCCGGTTGATACGCGATGGCGTGGATGTCCCGCTGGCAGACTTGTTTGTTCACGCAGCTCAGGTGCCCAGCCCCGGAGCTGAGGGCGCGGCGCGAGCTCGGAGCGCCGCGGAAGCCTTCCTCTTCCGGCGCCTGCAAACCCTCGATGCGACCTCCGGCAGTTTCCAGCTCAACGCGAACCTGCCGATCTCCTTCGATGCGAAGGGTTCAATGGAAGTAGATCTTCTCTGCGAAGCCGCACGGCTGGTGATCGAACTCGATGGCCCGCAGCACCTGGCTGATCTCGATGCTTACCGCCGGGACCGGCGCAAAGATGCAGCCCTGCAGGAACGGGGATACTTCGTGCTGCGCTTTCTGGCCGAAGACGTCGCCAGACAACTGGACACCGTGTTGGAAGCCATCCTGCGAGCGCAGGCGCACCAAGCCGCGTGCATGCCTTGACTCGTTTTCGACACCGGCGAGCATTATGGTTTGCTAAATCGTAGGGTGGCCTTTACGTGCGCGGGGGTGGTAGCGACTTGAGTGTGCGGCGGAGTTGTGCGATTTACTCCGGTGGTGTGAATGTGTGAGTAGTGAGAATCCCTTTAAGAAAGTTATGGCCCATTTAACGAACATGTCCCGTAGGAGTTTCTTGCACACTTCGGCCTGCGCTGCGTTGGGCGCGATGGCGGCGCGGCCCGTGCTGGCCGCTGCGGCCGGTGGCGTGCAGATTCTAGCGCCGATGGACGGGGCCGTGATGCACGCCCGGTTGGGCCGCGCCGTGCCCGGCGGGCTGGAAGTGGAGATCCGCGGCCGCGCGCCGCAGGGCGCCAAAGTGCTGGTGCAAGGGCGGCCAGCCAGCCGCGACGGAGAGATGTTTCGCGGCACGGCGGTGCTGCGCGAGCGGGAAACGGAGGTCCTCGCCACGGCCGGCTCGGACAGCAATCGTCAGGAAGCGAAGGTTCGCCTGGTCTGGGACCGCCACTCGCAGAAGCGCTATCGGTTCGTGATTGACGACAACAGTTTCTTCCTGCGCGACATCACGCAGAAGGGCTACGCGTCGCTGTTCGATTGCTTTTACTTGAACATGCTCAAGGGCCTGAACGCCAAGTACGGGGCCCGCTTCACGCTGAACATTTACTACACGACCGGCGACGACTGGAACCTGACGCAGTTTCCGGACACGTACCGCAGCCAGTGGGAGGCGAATGCCCATTGGCTGCGATTGGCCTTTCACGCCTATGCCAACGAGCCGTCGTGGCCTTACCGGGACGCCCCGGTGGATAAGCTGCTGGCTGACCTGGACCTGACCAATGCCCAGATCCGCCGCTTCGCGGGGCCGAAGACGTTCAGCCCGGTCGTCGTGGTCCATTGGGGCATGACGCGGCCGGAAGCCTGGAAGGCGTTGCGCGAGCGGGGTTCGCCGGTGCTGGGCGGCTATTTCCAGAAGTCGGCAAAGGGCGAGTGGCAGGTTAACTACCGCATGGACGACGTTCGCTCCGAGTGGCTGTCGCGGCATGACCTGCTCAAGGACTTCGCCAGCGGGATGATCTTTTCCAGGGTGGACATGGTGGTCAACAACACGCCGCTGGACAAGATTGTGCCCACGCTGGAAGAAGTCGTGGCCGATCCCCGGCAGGGTGAACTTGTCGATCTGCTGACCCACGAACAATACTTCTGGTCGTTCTACCAGGCGTATCTGCCGGATCATGCCCAACGCATGGACCGGGCGATCGGGTTCCTGACCGAGCGCGGCTACAAGCCGGTATTCCTGCAGGACGGCTTTCTGGGCGGCCCGGAGTAGCCAGTGCCGCCGCCGGTTGGCGGCGGATCCTACTGCGTCAAGCTCGGGCAGTAGCGGGCGGCGCGGTGGGGAGCGAGAATAGGCGCACGGAAAACCCGCCACTTGTGGCTTGTCAATGGCGGGGCGGGTGTTATGCTATGGGGCCTTTTATGAAAGAGAAAATACATCCGAAGTATGTGGATGCTGAAATTCGCTGTGCGTGCGGCAATGTGGTCAAGACCCGGTCCACCAAACCGGTGATCGTGGTGGGCATCTGCAATGCGTGCCACCCGTTTTACACGGGCCAGCAGAAGTTTGTGGATACGGCCGGGCGCGTGGACAAGTTCCAGCAGCGGATGGCCAAGACGCAGGCTGCGCAGGCGGCCGCGGCGTCGCGCAAGAAGAAGCGCTAACGGCTTGCCCTTTCTTCCGCCCGCAGGGTTTGTGTCTTTGCGGGCGGATTTGTTTTGAGACATGGACTTGCGTCCCCAGCTTGAGAAGTTCGCCCGCCGGTTTGCCGAGGTGGAGGCGGCTTTGAGCGATCCGAAGGCGTTCAACAACCCGCAGCGTGCACAGGAGTTGGGAAAGGAGTATGCCCGGCTCAGAGAACTGATGGGGCAGGGGCGGGCTTATGTGAAAGCCGTGGCCGACCTGGCGGAGAACCGCGCCTTGCTGCAAGCCGAGCCGGCGGAATCGGAGTTGGCGCAGATGGCCAGGGAGGAAATCGCGCGCCTGGAAGCGGAGGAAAATCGCCTGGGCCTGGAAATCCAGCGGGGCATTCTTCCACCCGACCCGGCGGACTCGCGCAACACCATCATTGAAATCCGCGCAGGGGCGGGAGGCCAGGAATCAGCCTTGTTCGCCGCGGACCTGTACCGGATGTACACGCGATATGCAGAGAGACGCAGTTGGAAGGTGGAAGACCTGGATTCCAGCGTATCCGACCTGGGCGGTTACAAGGAGATCATCTTCCAGCTCAATGGCGCCGACGTTTACAAGCGCCTGAAGTACGAGAGCGGCGTTCACCGGGTGCAGCGGGTGCCGGCGACGGAAGCTCAGGGGCGCATCCACACAAGCACTTGCACCGTGGCGGTGCTCCCCGAAGCCCAGGAGGTGGACGTGGAACTTAAGCCGGAGGATCTGGAGATTACCGTCTGTCGCGCATCGGGGCCGGGCGGGCAGGGCGTCAACACGACGGATTCGGCCGTGCAGGTCGTGCACAAGCCCAGCGGTGTGATAGTGCGTTGTGCCGACCAGCGCTCACAGCAGAAGAACAAGGCGCGGGCCCTGACAGTGCTGCGGTCGCGGTTGCTGGAGCGCAAGGTGGCGGA
>CAZHEW010000258.1:4049-5404 GCA_964531815.1 uncultured Verrucomicrobiota bacterium | reverse complement strand
ACTTGGCCGCGGCGCAAACGTCGGTCGGCAGTTGTCCGTCCAAAGCGGTCACCAGAATGCCCCGCTGCAAACCGGCCGCTGCCGCCGGGCTATTCTCCTGCACCCCGCCGATGAAAAATGCATCGGAGGCGGCCACGCCGTAGCGGGCGGCCAGTTGCGGCGTCAACTCTTCCAGGTCTAGCCCGAGCTTCTCGCGGATCATACCGGCGTTGAAAATGGACTTCTCAGGCACCAGCCGCACAGTGATTTCCTTTCGCGTCTTGCCGCGCTGGATCCCCAGCGTCACGTCTGAACCCGCGCGGGCGGCCAGCAGGTCAGCAAAATCAATGAAGCTCTTCGGTGGCTTGCCATTGACCTGGCTAATTGCGTCGCCAACGCTCAAGCCGGCTCGGCCAGCGGGGCTTTGCGGCTGCACGCTGGTGATGACCAAGGGGGTGGTCCCCACTTTGATCCGCGCGCCGAACCAATAGGCTTTAACGAACTCCGTTGGGAAAATGTCCGATAAGGACTCGAGGACACGCCGGATGGGGATGGCAAACCCAATACCTTGCGCGCGCTGGCCCATGACCTCGTTCAGGACAGCGACGTTGATGCCGATGAGTTCGCCCCGCAAGTTAACCAGCGGCCCGCCACTATTGCCAACATTGATGGGCGCATCGGTTTGCAGCCAGTTGGGAATGTCCAGCGGCGCGCCTTCTTTGGGCAGCACGCGGCTCTTGGAGCTGAGAATGCCGCGGCTGACCGAGCCTCCAAGGCCAAATGGGTTGCCCAGCGCCAGGACCGTTTCGCCCAGGAGCAGATCATCCTCGCGGGCGAACTGGATTGCCGTGAACTTTTCTCCCGGCCGGGCGTTGAGCTTGAGCAGGGCCACGTCGCTCTTCGGATCGCTGGCCACGACCGAGGCAGTATAGACGTTGGTGCCCGCGCAGAACTTGATGGTGATCTTGTCCGCCCGCCGGACGACGTGGTCGTTGGTGAGCAAGTAGCCTTCCTCGTCAATGACAACGCCCGAGCCGAGGCTGTACTGCGAGTTAGGCGGCTGACGGCGATGATACGGGTCCCAAAACTGCCTGAAGAACTCCTCAAAGGGATCGCGGACGCGGATGATGGTTTCGGTGGCGATGTTCACCACGCAGGGAATGACCTTCTCAACAGCCAGCACGGTTGCGTCACGGCGGACATCGCTGGGTGTGCTTTGTGCGCAGGCGCCGTGGCCCCAGGCGCAGAGCACTCCTGCCAACAGCAATATGCGCAGTTGCTGCCGACCTTCGTTTGCTTCCCGATTCATATACATAGTAACAGTCAAAACCCTCTCAGGGTGCGTTCAATCTCTCTTGCAGATTCAGCGCCACCAT
>CAZHEW010000258.1:0-3949 GCA_964531815.1 uncultured Verrucomicrobiota bacterium | reverse complement strand
TTCGCTGAATCGCGCCAGGCCGGATTCCTGACTTCCGGTGGGCCTATGGCTCTTGTCGGCCTCGACAGGCCCTCGGGTGCTCTGATAACCGCGAGCCGACTGAAAGTCGGCGCTGCGATGGTGCACTCGAACAGTCGCACCTCGCCCACCGCTGGTCCTTTCCAAGGCTTGACATTGCAGGCCCGTCGGCGCAAAAGCAAGGACAAGGTGCCTTCGGTTCTGGCCAACTTCTATGCCCAGTGGCGCGCGCGGTGCGCGATGGTCTCCGACCTGCGCGAGGATCGGAACTCGCCGCCCGAACACCTCCTGCAGACCATCTGGCAGCATCAGCGCTTGCTCCGCGAGCAACTTAGAACCTTGGACGATCAGCCGGTCCAGGTTCTTCATCCTGGTTTTCGCAGCGTGGAAGGGGGGCCGGATTTTCGCGGCGCGGTCATCCAATTCGGCGACCAACCCCCAAGGAGCGGCGATGTGGAAGTGGACCTTTCCTCGAGCGGTTGGCGCGCCCACGGCCATGACCGCAACTCTGCATTTCAGAACGTGCTCCTCCACGTGGTCTGGGAAAGCGGCCAACCCGTGGACGGAACGCCGCCGACCCTCGTGCTGCGCCAGGCACTTGATGCCCCGCTCGGCGAACTGAGCTTGTGGCTTGGCAGCGAGGCGGCGCAGGAACTGCCGGAGGCGCTGCGCGGCAAATGCTGCGCCCCGCTGCGCATGCTCCCCGCGGCACAGGTGCTGAACCTGCTCCACCAGGCGGCGCAGGTGCGGCTGCAAAGCAAGTCGGCGCGTTTTCAGGCTCGCGCCCGGCGCGTGGGCTGGGAGCAGGCGCTGTGGGAGGGGCTCTTCCGGGCCTTGGGCTACAAACACAACGTCTGGCCGATGCAGCGTCTGGCCGAGTTGCGCCCCCGATGGCAGAAGCCCCGCACCGAGCCATTTGCCTTGCAGGCACGCCTGTTCGGCATCAGCGGCCTGCTGCCTACCGACCTGACTACCTTGCCCGCCGGCACCGATTACTATGTGCGTCGGGTCTGGGATTCCTGGTGGCGCGAGCGCGACGAATTCTCGGATTGCCTCCTGCCGCGCTCCCTCTGGCATCTGCACGGCTCACGGCCCGCCAACCATCCGCAGCGCCGCGTCGCTCTTGCCTCGCGATGGTTGTTGGACGGCAACCTCTCGTTAAGGCTGGAACGGTGGTGCCGGCACGAGGTGCCGAATTCAGTCCTGGCCGATTCGCTCCTGGAAACGCTGCAAGTCGAGCCGGACGATTTTTGGTCCTGGCATTGCACTTTCCGTTCGGCCCGATTTAAGAAGGCGCAACCCCTCCTGGGCGCCACCCGCGTAACGGATCTGGCGATCAATGTCGTTCTGCCCTGGCTCTGGATTCAGGCCGTCGAAGGCAAGAACTTCGCCCTGCAGCGTGCCCTCGAACGCCGCTATCTCGCGTGGCCGCCCGCACAAGACAACTCGGTTCTTCGCCTGGCCCGAGAGCGGTTGTTCGGCGGCGCCGCTCCTCGCGCCCTGCCCAGTGCGGCAGCACAGCAGGGCTTAATCCAGATTGTGCGGGACTTCTGCGACCACTCGAATTCCATCTGCGACCAATGCAAGCTCCCTGAATTAGTGAGGACCTGTATGGCAGTTAGCCGTTAACCTTGTCGCCTCGCAGCCCTTCCCAGCAATTCCTACGAATCTCAGGACAGGGCCTTAACTGCCTCGGTTGCCAGATTCACGATCCAGGCAGGGAACGAACCCAGGTAGAACATCCCCGCAATGCAGCCATAAATAGCCACCCGGATGGGCCAGGAAACCGAAATCGGAGACAGATCGGTTGCGACGGCGGACCAGTAGAT
Organism: uncultured Verrucomicrobiota bacterium; assembly: GCA_964531815.1. Lineage (GTDB taxonomy): Bacteria > Verrucomicrobiota > Verrucomicrobiia > Limisphaerales > UBA8199 > UBA8199. Next base: position 2,102 of record CAZHEW010000258.1, on the reverse strand, counting down.
GGCCCGCACAACGCCGAAGTAGTAATAGAGTGAGATCACCACTCCGGCCAGGGCAGTAAAGGTCAGGCAATAATAGCCAGAATGCGCGGGGGCCTGTTCAAGAACGGCCTTGAGGAGGAGGAACTTACCGAAGAATCCGGCGAGCGGCGGGATGCCCGCGAGCGAGGCCATGGCCAGGGTCATCGTCGCCGCCAACAGGGGCGAGCGCCGATGCAGGCCGGCCAGGGCGCTGAGGTCTTCGCCTTCAACGTGCCGCAGCGCCAGGCAGATCACCGTGAAGGCGGCGAGCACCGTGAAGAGGTAGCCGCTCAGGTAATAGAGCACAGCCGCGCGGCCAGCGTCGCTCAAGGCGGCGATGCCGAGCAGGAGGTAGCCGGCGTGGGCGATGCTGGAGTAGCCGAGCAGGCGCTTGAGGTTGCGCTGCGGGATGGCGCAAAGGTTACCGTAAAGAATGGACCCGCCCGAAAGAACCGCGAACACGCAGGCCCAAGGCTCCAGTATCTCCGGCACCGCCGTGAACAGCACACGGAGGGTGAGCACGAAACCCGCGGCCTTCGAGCCCACCGCGAGGAAGGCCGTCACCGGTGTCGGTGCACCTTGATAGACATCCGGGGCCCAAATCTGGAACGGGAAGGCGGCCATCTTGAAGCCAAGGCCGGCCAGGATCAGCGCGAGGCCGAAGAGGAATATCTTGTGGCCGGCGAGCTGCCCAGCCACGGAGGCCAGCACGTCGAAGGTCAGGGTGTGGGAGATCCCATAAACCAGCGCGATGCCGAAGACGGTGAAGCCGGTGGAAAGGGCGCCTAGAATCAGATACTTCACCCCCGCTTCGAGCGAGCCGACGCGAGTACGCTCGAAGCTCGCCAGGACATAGAAGGTGACCGTGATCAGTTCCATGGATACGAACAGCAGGGCGAAGTTGTTCGCGGAAGCGGCAAACAGCATGCCCGCCAGGGCAAAGAGGATCAGCGCGTAGAACTCGGCAATGCCGGTGGCAATGCGGTCGGCGAATTCGACCGACATGAGCAGGACAATGAGGGCGGCCAGAAGGAAGAAGCGTTTGAAGAAGAGCGCCAGGGCGTCGAGCGCATACATCTGGCCGAAGGCGTACTGCACCGGCTGGCCGGGAGCGAGCCGGACACAGCAGAGGCTGTAAAGCAGGATCAGGCCCACGCCCGCGGCGGCGACGTAGCCGAGCTTGCGTTTGGCGGCAGGCGGCAGCCACAAATCCACCAGGAGCAGCCCCAGCCCGAGGGCCAGCACCAGCAGTTCATGACTGAGCAGGAGCAGGTTCATCAATGTTGGGTGTCAGCCGCCTTCGCCGCGCGGGGGGATGTTGTCGGCACCAGCGCAGGCGACTGGACCGGAGTGCGCCCGTCCTCGGGCGCAGCGACGTGCGCAGGCAGTGGGTTCTGGGAGGTTTCCAGCGTGTTCGGTTGGGCGGAAGCTGCTGCGCCCGAGGACGGGCGCACTCCGGTGATGCGGACGAGTTGCGCCTTCGCCGGAATGACCTTCTCGTTCACGCTGAATTCAATCTTGTCAGTGAGCAGGCGGGGGAAGCAGCCGAAGACGAGCAGGCCGGCGAGCAGCAGGATGAACGGGGCTTTGCGCCAGAGATGAGGCGCGTCCGCCACCGCGGCCCATTGCTCGGGGAGCGGGCCATGCAACATCGCGCGGACCGCCCGCAGCATGTACAGCGCGCCGATGATCAACGCGCCCCAGCAGGCCAGGATCGTCACCAGCCGGAAACTCTGCCACGAACCGAAGAAGACCGTGATCTCACCGGCGAAGTTGGCGAAGCCCGGCAAGCCGCAGCCGGCGAAGGCCGCCATCATCAGGGCCGCGCCGATGAACGGCAGCCGGCGCAGCAGGCCGCCGAGCCGGTCCATCTCCAGCGTGCCGGTCGGCTGGTAGAGGTAGCCGCTCAGGCCGAACGTGAGCGCGGCGAGGAAGCCGTGCGCAATCATCACCAGCACCGCACCGGTGATTCCGATGAGGTTCAGGGCGGCGATGCCGAGGAACACAAAGCCCATGTGCGCGACGCTGGAATAGCCGACCAGCCGGTTGAAGTCCTTCTGCCGCATGGCGACCCAGCCGCAATA
>CAZHEW010000257.1:3593-5408 GCA_964531815.1 uncultured Verrucomicrobiota bacterium | reverse complement strand
TGGATTTCAACGGTTGGGCGCCGCCTGTGGCGCTGGTCGGCTGGCCTGACCCGCGAGCGCGACTTGAGTCCGGGCGTTCTGAAGGAGCCGGCTGTGGATCTGCTGGAGGACCGGCAAGGCCGGCTGTGGATGGCGACGGAGAGTTCTGGGGTTTACTGCTTGAACGGGACGAACCTGACCGCCTATTCGACCGACTATGGGCTGCCGAGCCGTTATATCCGATGTGTGACGGAGGATGAGAACGGAGAAATCTGGGCTGGGGATTGGCGGGGCGGGATTGCGCGTTTCCGTGATCCGGACTGGGAGCCGGTGCGCGAGCCCAGCGGGTTCCAGGATTCGGTGCGAAGTCTGGTTGCGCTGGATGGGGCGCTTTGGATCGGCACAGACGCGGGCGGGTTGCTGCGCTTCAAGGGAGGAAGGACAAGCCGCATCGAAGTCGAGCAGGGTCTGCCCGATAACTGCATCCAACAGCTTCTGCCCGATGTGTGGGGTTCTCTTTGGGGAAGCACCCCTTACCGGCTTTTCCGCCTTCCCCTGGACCGGTTGAACGCGGTGATGGATCGGCAGGCGGGCACGGTGCAGGCCATTATCTACGGACGCAGCGATGGTCTGCCGGAGATGTCATTCGGGGATTGGCATGACCCGCGCTGCTGGCGCACGCGCCAGGGAGAGCTCTGGTTCGCCACTGCGAACGGAGCCATTCAGTTGCAGCCGGAGGACTTGAGGGAGACACGGGTGCCGCAGGTGCTGGTGGAGCAAGTTCTACTGGATGGCAAACCGATAGCGGCCCCGGCCCTGCAGCAGCTTCGGCCCGGGAACAGGCGGTTGGAGTTCCAGTTTACGGCTCCGTGTCTAGCCGCGCCGGAGCGCATTCGGTTCCGCTACCAATTGACTGGCGCCGATACTGACTGGGTGCAGGCCGGGCCGGCCCGGTCGGCAACTTACACCAGTATTCCGCCTGGGCGGCACGAGTTCCGCGTGCTGGCTTCCAGCCCCGAGGGCGTGTGGGGTTCCCGGCCTGCAACGGTGGCGCTGACGGTTCACCCCTATTTCTGGCAAACCACCTGGTTTCTCGCCGTGGCTGCGGCCGCGATGACTGGCGGAGGGATTTTCATCGTCCGGCGCACAACGGTGCGGCGATTACACCGCCGTCTGGAGCGACTGCGCCAGCAACATGCTGTCGAGCAGGAACGGGCGCGCATCGCCCAGGACATTCACGACGAGCTGGGGGCCAATCTCACCAGCATCGGCCTGCTGGCGGACCTGGGCGCGCGCCATAAAGCTGATCCTGCCGCAGTGACGCGCGAACTCACCCAGATTTCCCAAACCGCGCGCGCCAGTGTGGCCGCCATGGACGCCATCGTCTGGGCGCTCAATCCGCGCAACGATTCCCTCGATCACTTTGCCAACTATGTTGCCCAGTTCACTCGGGACTTCTTCCGGCCCACGAACCTGCGCACGCGGCTGGAGATCCCGGCCAATCTGCCCGCGCAAACGCTCACCACAGAAACCCGCCACGAACTGTTCCTGCTGGTCAAGGAGTCCTTCAACAACATCGTCCGCCACGCCCAGGCCAACGAGGTGCGCCTGGAGCTGGCCTGTGAGAACGGCCTCCTGCGTCTCACGATCGCGGACGACGGCAAGGGGCTCCCGGACCAGGCGGCGGGCGAAGGCCAGGATGGCTTGCTTAACCTCCGCGAGCGCATCCAACGGCTCGGGGGGACGCTGCAAGTCGCGAGTGAGGCGGAACGGGGGACCCGACTTGACTTTCTGCTGCCGCTGGCCAACTTGAAGGTAACCTGAGTTTATGGCACT
>CAZHEW010000257.1:0-3493 GCA_964531815.1 uncultured Verrucomicrobiota bacterium | reverse complement strand
GCGATCCAGGACGTGCACCGCGGCGGCGCCCCCATGTCCGCCTACATCGCGCGCAAGGTCGTGCAGTCCTTCCAGGCGCCCGCCCCGGCTGACCGCCCGGACGAAGTGCTCTCCCGGCGCGAATCCGATGTGCTCAACTACGTCTCTCGCGGCTATAGCGACAAGGAGGTGGCGGAAGCCCTCGGCCTGAGCCCAGCCACCGTCCGCAGCTACCTCAAGACTATCTACAGCAAGCTCCACGTCCATTCCCGCACCCAGGCGATTGCAAAGCTCCCCAATAGCACCCCCCCCTAATTTGCGGGTATTCCCAAACCCCGGCGACTAGCCTAGCGTTGGAGCAAATCGAAACAGCGTATTGCCTATATGAGAACCTGCCTCCTGCCAACTCTCCTGGCCAGCTCGGTGCTGGCTGTCGTCGCTCTCAACTCCGCTTCCGGCGCCATCACGATCATTAGCGATGATTACAGCGTCACGACTACCACCACCGGTTGGACGCTCAACCAAGGCGTCAACTACGGCATCAATCCGCCCACGACCCGCCTGACCGGCACCGCGGCGGCCAACCTCCGTTACATTGACACCATCGAAGGGGGTCGCGCTGCCAGCCTGCACGGCATCAGCAACGAGCGATTGCGGGTCGAACCGGGCGGCGGCATCGGGCGGTTCACTCTGTCGGCGGGCGGCACGAATGCTTTTAGTTTTGCATCGGCACTGGGGACGGGGTCGGCCACGCCCGCAAATCCGGTGGTGTATGACATCAAGATTGCCATGCGCAACGACGCACCGGGCACCGAACGGCTCTCTTTCGGGCTGGCGACCGCCGAGGGTGACGTAACCACTTTGGATTTCGGCGTGCAGTTGGTGCATACGAACGCCAGCGACAGCTATTACACCCTCTATAAGCGGATAGACACCAACTCGGCGGGCGTGGCCGACATCAACGCGGTGATGGCCAAAACGGCCAATAACACCACGGGACAGTTGAACAACATTTTGATTCGGGTGACGGATGCCGGGGCGGAAAGCGGGGCCAACTATCACTCGCGCGCGCAAGTGTCGCTGAACAACGGCAGCACGTGGGTGTACGACACCGAGACCGACAGCGCGCTGCCCAACGGCTGGCGGCTGGACGGACCGGGGCGGGTTTTCGTGTGGGACCAGGCCGGCAACTCCGGCAACGTCTTTTACGACAGTTTCTCGGTGGTCCGACAAGGTGTCGCCACCACCGCGCTGGTTTCGCCGCCGGACAACTCGTTGGATCTGGGCCCGGTGGTGACGCTGACGGCGGCCGTGTCCAATTCGGTCCCAGGCGACCTGACGGTGACCTTCTACACGCGCGAAGCGCCCAAGCCGTATCCCGGTCGCGACTTCTGCATCGCCGTGTTGCCCGACACGCAGAACTACGCGCGCGAGTCCTCCGGCAGCGGCGATGCCCAGAAGGAAATGTGGTTCGCCCAAACCGACTGGATCGTCAACCATCGCGTTTCCCACAACATCGTTTACGTGGCGGGGCTCGGCGACATCGTGCAGAACGGGGACGTGAAAGACGGCAAAGCGAACCTCACGGAATGGCGCAATGCCACCAACGCGATGTATCGGCTGGAGAACCCGACCACAACCGGCCTGGCGCATGGCATCCCCTACGGCATGGCCGTGGGCAACCATGACCAGGAGCCGATGGGCGATGAGGACGGCACCACGACTCACTACAACCGGTATTTCGGCGTGTCACACTTCAGCGGAAAGTCCTACTACGGCGGCCATTATGGGGATAACAACGACAGCCACTATGATGTGTTCAGCGCCAGCGGCCTGGATTTCATTGTGTTTCACTTTGAATACGGCCGCTATGGCTCGGGCGTGCTGGACTGGGCCAATGGCGTCCTGGCGGCTCACCCAAACCATCGGGCGATCGTCGCAACCCATTACGCGGGCAGTGACCGAACCCCCAGCAGTTTCAGCACGCAAGGTTCAGCCCTTTACAACGGGCTGAAGGCCAAGACCAACTTCTTTATGATGCTGGGGGGCCATGTCGCCGGGAATGGGGGTGAGGGCTCGCGGTCGGACACGTACCTGGGCAGAACCATCAGGACGTTTATCTCGGATTTTCAAGGCTGGCTGAACGGCGGCAACGGGTTTATGCGGCTGATGTACTTCTCCCCCAGCAACAACCTCGTTACGATCAAGACCTATTCCCCCTGGATCAACGAATACCGGACGGACGCCAACAGCCAGATGTCCTTCAGCTACAAGATGCCGTTGCCGACCGGGCCGGGCTCGCCCGGGACCCCCTACGTCGCGGTGGGCACCAACACCGGCGTGGCGCCCAACACCCTGAGCACTCACGCGTGGGCCGGGACCCAGGCCAAGAAGACTTATGATTGGTATGTGAAGGTGGCGGATGGCTCGGGCAACAGCGTCACCAGCTCGGAATGGCAGTTTACCACCTTGTCCAAGTACGCGCCCAACTCCGCCCCCATCGGCAGCAATCAACTGGTCAACATTGTCGGCGACGCTCCCGCGGCCTTGACCCTCCGGGCGGCTGACCCCGACGGCGAGCCGGTAACCTTTGAGGTCATTGGCGAACCATTGAACGGCGAGATCACCGACTTTAACCCGGACACGGGAACACTAACGTATCTGCCAACGTGGGGTTATCGGGGGCCGGACCGGATCAGCTTCCGGGCCAGCGACGGCCTGACCAACAGCGTGCCGGCCTCGCTCAATTTGAGCCTGGGCGACCCGCCGGACTCCAACGGCAACGGCCTCCCCGATGCCTGGGAAGCCTTCTACGCTGTCAGCGACCCCAACGGGGACGAGGACGGCGACGGCGCGAACAACCTGGCGGAGTATCGGGCCAACACGAACCCCACCAATAACGCCTCGGCGCTGCGCATTGTTTCGCTCGAGAACGTTTACACCGGCGACATGGACCTGGTGTGGACCTCGGTGGGCGGCACGCGCTACCGGGTGCAATACTCAGACAGCGATACCGGCGGCGGCCCGGCCGGCCCCTTCCTGGATATCCCGCGCTTCCTCTACGACGAAATGGATCCGGCTCCCTACGGCCAACCTTCCCTGCAAAGTTACACGGACACCGCGCCGACCAGCGGAGCGCGGTTCTACCGCATCCGGGTGGTTCTTCCGTAACAGATTCGCTGCCGGAACTGGATGCAGGGGCTCCTGGCAACCGGCTTAGCGCTTATTCTGCTCGTTCCCAGCGCCAATGTCTGGAACGGGTTGGGGCAGCGCGCTGGCGGACACCAGGACCAATGAAATCCCCGCCGCCTGCGAACTCTTCGATTGGCCCTGTTGTCGGCCGCCCCGGCCAGCTTTCGACATCCCAATTTGCCATCTCAAAGTGTCCGGCTCTACCGCCCACGGCGGGAAGCCCGGCACGAGCCACGTACGAGCCACGTACGAGGTAGCACCAGGCTTAATAGAATTTCTATTAAGCCTGGTGCTACCTCGTACGTGGCTAGGCACTGGCTCC
>CAZHEW010000256.1:0-5428 GCA_964531815.1 uncultured Verrucomicrobiota bacterium | reverse complement strand
ATTGGCCAAGAACCCGGGCGACCGCTACCTGAGCTATGACGAGTTCCGAATGGCGTTCGAAGCGGCGCGCAGCCAGTTGCTGGTGCAGCGCTACACACAGAAGCCTCAAGGAGAGGGCGTCAAAAGCAAAACCAGTTGGTGGCGGCGGTGACTTGCTGCCACCACTATTCCCCAGGGGTTCCCGCAGGGAGTGGCCGCTGGAGAAGCGGTTGAGCAACAGCGGGGTGGCATTGGCTCCTCCCGACAGCAGTTTCAACACCCTGCCACAGCCCGCCATGGGTCGGCAGCCCCATCGTCCCCTCCCCGTCCCACTGCCGTAAAACCTCTTGAAGTTAGAGGTTCTACGGTAGTGGGACGGGGGGCAACGGACCCGAGAGCGAGGGGTTGGGCGGGGCGCGCCAGCCCAAAACCGGCCACAGGTGAATCGGGCACTGAGCGGCTGCAATGCAGGCTGCCGTCCGCCGCCTTTCAGCCTTTCTGCGCAGTCAACTGTTCCAGGAACTGGCGGGCCTTCCTGGCGGCGGTTGTGACGCTCTGCAGCGAGCCGCGGGCGAGGCACTCGACCAGCAGCGGGCCGCGCGTGAATCCGCCTTGCTTCAGCCGGGCAAACACCCCGGGGAAATCCACTTTGCCCTCGCCGATGTTCACCAGCACCTCCCTGGGCGGCCGAAAATCCTTCACGCTCATCCCGACCACCAGCTCATCCACCGTGGCGGCATCATCCACAGGGTCGAGCTTGCCGTCCGAGTAGTAGAACACGTTGCCCGGATCATACCAGAGTCGGAAGTTCTGCTTGCCGACCAACTCGATGGCCTTGCGGCATTGCGGGCCGGTGGCGTTCTGTCCGCCGTGCGGCTTGATGCTGAGGCCAACGCCCCTGGATGCGGCATAATCGCAGCACTCGGCAATCGTCTTGTAGTAGAGCGGGTAAATCTTCTCGTCGCCCGTGCCGCCCAGCATCAGGTGCGCGCACTCGCAGATGGCCGCGTCGTCAATGAGCTGCTTCAAGCCGCGCATGCCCGTCTCCAGCGAGTCGGTTACCGTGAAGTCGCCATACACCGACAGCACCTTCAGCCCTCGCTTCCGCGCTTCCCGGTGCATGGCCTGGACTTCCTCGACCGGCGTGGTGCTCTTGATCATCACCCACCCCTTGGTGTTGGTGGTCATCAGCCCGACATACTTGAAGCCCGCCTCGGCAATCGCGTCCAGCGCCACCGGATAGTCGAACTGGTCGAACGCCCGCGTGTAACAGCCTATTTGCCAGGCGGGCTTGCGCGTCGGGACAGCCTCAGTCGCAAGAAGGGAGTGGAGGTTCAAGGCCGACAGACCGGCCATCCCCAGCCCGGCCGCTCCGCCCAGAAAAGTTCGCCGGTTGATTTGGTTGGCAGTGTTCACAGTAATGACATTCGCCACGGTCACCATATTCCAGGGCCAAAACGTCCGGCTGGCAAGAACCGAGTTGAGCACCTATGTTATGGCCATGAGCAAGACTGGCCTCTATTCCCTCCTGTGTGACTCTCCCGGCGCGCTGCTGTGGCTGGGGGCGGTTCCAGCGGTTCTTGCGCTGGGGCGCGCTCCCGCTGCGGCGGCGGTTGAGCCGCTGGACATCGGCAGCGCGCGGCAGGTGTTCATGGACGGGCGGTTTATGACCGGCGCGACGGGCGTGGCGCTGGAGGTTCACCCGCCGCGCAAGACCGGCGAGTGGACAATCAAGCCCGAGCACCCCTGGGAGCGCGGCGGCGTGGGGCCCTACAGCAATGTGCTGCACGACGGCCAGACCTATCACTTCTGGTATCACGTGATGGATGATGTTCAGTGGGACCAGGGCCATACCAATGGATGCGTCTGCTACGCGCGATCGCGCGACGGGATTCACTGGGAGAAGCCGGCGCTCGGGCTGGTCGCCTACCGGGGCGACTGGAGCAACAACATCGTCGCGGGCCACGGCGCTGCCGGGGTGACCATTGGCCAGGATGGCGGCATGGTGTTCCTGGACCCGAACGGCGGGGCCGAGCAACGCTTCCGGATGGCGTGCCGCTTTGGAGCGTTCGGCAAAGGAGTGCACATCCTGTCCTCCCCCGACGGCATCCATTGGCGGGCGACGCATACGAATATCGTCAGCTACCGCGAAGAGGCCAAACGCCATCACCTGGACTCGCAGAACATTGTCTTCTGGGATGACCGGCTGAGAAAGTACGTGGTCTATGGGCGGAGGAATCTGTTCGCGGACGGGGTGCAGGGCCGCGGGGTGGCGCGCGCGGAATCGGCCAGGCTCGGCGAGTTCAGCGCGGTGCAGGACATGGCGGTGGTGATCGGGCCCGAACCGGGCGACCCGTGGGTGGATTACTATTCGAGCTCGGCGCTCAAGTACGCCTGGGCGCAGGATGCCTACTACATGTTCCCGCAAGCCTACTTCCACTATCTCGGCGGCGAAATGCCCGAGTTCCCGAAACAGACTCCCATCAACGCAGGCCCGCTCCACACCCAGTTCGCCGCGAGCCGCGACGGGCTGACATGGAACCGCTACGACCGGCGTCCGTTTGTGCCGCTGGGCATGCGCGGCGAATTGGACTGGGCCTCGGCGCGCATGGTGCAGGGGCTGGTGCCCGACACCACCGGGCGGGAGATGTTCATGTATTACCGCGCGAGCGACTGGCTCCACGGCTGGGACCGCAACCCGGACAACAAACGCCTGCTCACCCGGGCCGGGCTGGGAGCGGACAAAAACATTGCCGTGATCAGCCGGGTTGTGCTGCGGCGGGACGGGTTCATTTCCGTCTATGCGCCCCGGGCGGGCGGCGAGTTCACCACTGAACCGCTGCGGTTCAAGGGCAGCAAGCTGCTCCTGAACGTGGACACCTCCGCCGAGGGAACGGTGCGTGTGGCGATGCTGGACGCAGAGGGTGCCCCAATCGAGGGCCTGAGTCTCAAAGACTGCGACTTCATCCACACGGCCAACGAGGTCAACCGCACGGTGAGGTGGAAGGGCGGCACCGATGTGCGCCGGTTGGCCGGTCAGCCCATCCGGCTCCGATTTGCCCTCAAGAACAGCCACCTCTACGCCTTTCAATTCGCAGGGGATTGAAAGCAGCCGGGCGCGGATAGCTCCCCGCCCGCAGACGGTCTGATCGGAGCGCGGACATTCTTGTCTGCCCATGAGTCAGCTCTTGGTCGGGCCGACAGGAATCTCGGCGCTCCTGTAATAGAATGGGATGCGCGCCGCCCCTGTTGCCTCACGGGAAAATGACACCGTAGCGTGCCGCAAATATCAACCCTTCTCGGCTTGACTGTGGCGCGCGATCCTGTTATAAATACAGGCACAATGCTAATGCCTGCGTTCTCAACCTGGCGTCGTTTCGTTTCCTTAAGACCTTGTCTTGTGATCGGGCTGGTCCTTTGCGCCCGTTTGGCGAGTGGCGCGAGCAGCCCGGCCTCCGCCACCCTGCCCGGAAAGGCTGCGGCACTGCAGGTCCGCAAGGTGGAGCTGTTGTCCGGAGACCGCACTGGATTCATGCGCCCTGTGTGGTCGCCGGATGGCCAGTGGCTCGGGTTGGGACGCAGCGGCATGGAGGGCATTGAGTTGCTGCGCCGTGACGGCAAGGGATGGAAGACGCTGACTGCCGACCAGGGCTCCGGCTACAAGTTCGCCTGGTCGCCTGACGGCGGCCACATCGCCTACCGAGCGATGCACTCCGAGAGCAACGCCACGACTTATGTCATCAAGTCGGTGGAGCTGGCTACCGGAAAAGCGGTGGAGTTGTGCAAGCCGGCCGCCGAGATCTCGCCGCCGGTTTGGGTGGGCTCGAACGGGCATCAGCGCGTTTCCTTCATGGTCGGCACCAATCTCGTCAACACGCCTTGGAAGGGCTCGAAGGCCAAGGCGGCAGCCTCGCCGGCACTAAAGCCTGTCCCGCTCCTCTACACCGACCGGGGGCAGGTCTGGCGTGCCGGCCCTGACGGCGCCCCAACCAAACCCATCACCAAAGACGGCGGCATGGAGGCGGTTTGGTCGCCGGACCGAAGCAAGGTCGTTTACTCGCAAATGGGGACCCTGATCATCATGGAACCGGACGGCTCGAAGAAGCGCGAACTGGTGCGGGGGCATCATCCGTCCTGGTCGCCGGACGGCAAGATGCTCGTTTACGATGTCAGCCAAGACGACGGACACCAGATCCTGGCATCCGATCTGTATGTGATCAACGCCGACGGCACTGAACCAACTCGTTTGACCAACACGCCCGAGATGCTGGAGTGCGAGCCCGCCTGGTCGCCCGACGGCAAGTGCATTGCCTGCCGCACGGAAGATGCGGGGCGAGTGCTGCTGCTTTGGCTGCAATAGACCCGTAGAAAGACACAAAACAAAACCACAACAAGCAATGAAACATATAAACCTGAAACCCATCACCACACTGATCCTCGCCATCCTCCTTCTTGGCTCGGCCTCAGTTCCCGCGCTGGAGCTGAGCGGCCGCAAGGTAGTCATTGACCCCGGCCACGGGGGCAGCGACCCCGGCGCGCTGGGCTACAATGGCGCCACCTGGCCGGATGAAGCCGACTTCAACCTGACGGTGAGCTTGAAGGTGCGCGACTTGTTGCAGGCCGCGGGTTGCAGTGTGGTGATGACCCGCTCGACCGATGTGGCGGTGGATCTCTACGCCCGCCGCGACATCGTGAATGCGGAGAACCCGCACGCCTCGCTGTGCATCCACTGCAATTCCTTCTCTGACGCTTCCGCGCATGGCACGGAGACGTTCTGGTGTTCGAGCAACTGCAACGGGGATTCCGGCGCGGATCAGGACCTGGCCACCAAGGTTCAGAATCGGCTGATCCAGTTTCTTGGCCTGACCAGCCGCGGGGTGAAGCAATACAATTTCGTCATGTGCTCGCCGACGCCGCCTTCGTGCCTGGCGGAGATGTTATTTGTGTCGAACGAGGCCGAGTTCAATCTGATCAACAGCACGGCCGGTCAGAACAGCGCGGCGGCGGCGTTCTTCTATGCGGTGTGCGACCGGGTGGGGGTGGTTGACCCTTCGACGCCCAGCTCGCTGTCGGCGACCGCCGTTTCCGCCAGCCAGATCAACCTGTCGTGGAGTGATAATTCCGGCCTTGAGGACAGCTACAAAGTCGAGCGCGCCACCGCCAGCGGCGGTCCCTGGACGGAAATAGCCACCACGGCTGCCAACGCCACAAGTTACGCCAGCACGGGGCTGAGCGGCGGCACCACCTACTACTACCGCGTCCGCGCCTACGACGGCCAGCTCGGCAACTCGGCCTACTCCGGCACGGCCAGCGCCACCACCGAAGTCAGCGGCGCGCCTTCCATCACTAGCCAGCCTGCCAGCAAGACCGTTGATCCCGGCGCCACCGTCACTTTCACTGTTGTTGCCACCGGCAACCCGACGCTGACCTACCAGTGGCGCAAGGACGC
>CAZHEW010000255.1:0-5430 GCA_964531815.1 uncultured Verrucomicrobiota bacterium | reverse complement strand
CAACGGGAAGCCAATGGTGCCTTTCTTGCTCGGCCCACGCGTTTGGTCGGAGGCGATGCCCGCATCCTGGCACCAGCGCGGGAAATCAAGCCGGCCTTGCCACCGCGTGTAATGATTCTTGTTCGAGTGAATATGTTCCACCCCGGCCTCTTTCATCAACCAACGGTGCTGGAAGAGAAAGTTGTCCTTGGACCACGAGGTGCGCTCCCCGCCGGTCATGGCATCGTAATGCAGCGCAATCTCGAACTCCTGTTTCGAGAGGCAGCGGTAGAATTCAGCCGGGTAGCCTCCTGGGTAGAGGATGCACCAGGTGGACTTGAGCCGGCAGCGATTCATCACATCGAGCAATGCTGCCGCCTTCGGGGGGTCGTTCCCATCGCTGTCATGCGACATGTGCGCGACGGCCTTGAGCGCGCGCGGCCAATACCATAAGACCGGCAGTGTCATTGCCTGCTGACGAGCGAGATGGAAAATGCTGCGCAGGATGATCTCTCGCAACTCGTCGCTGATGGGCTCCATGAATAGCGGCCCGCCATCGGGGGGCGTCGGCGTGCGATCCCGCTGCCAATCGAGCACGAGACCGTCCTCCGCTTTTAGCAGACCGTCGTTGAGTGGTGCCGAGCTGTCCGGCGGAGGCTTGCCATCCTGCAACACTCTCAGTCCCTGCTGAATGTGGACGATCGAGAAGAGCAAGTCCGGTGCAAGAAGCAAGGCCCGGCCCGCGCCGAAGCGGTTTTCCAGAATGGCGCTGCCGCGGGAGGTGCCGTTGGCCAACTGCAGTTCCGCCAGCGCGGTCGCAGAGCCTTTCTTCATGACGTAGCCGCCAAACACGTGCAGCGAACTGCGCAATCCCGCCGTCACGGGGTGATCCCCGGCGCTCACCTTTAACCAACCCTCGGCGACTGGGCTTCCGCCGCTGACCCCGAAGACTTCATCCATTCCGGAGGTTCCCCCAAGGCCAATGAGCGCGCCGCCCTGTTTGACCCACGCGGCCAAAGCCTCGCGTTGCGGCAAGGCCAACGGCAAGTGTCCGGCCAGCAGCACGATAGACCCCGAGCGTCGGAACAGCGAGTTCACCTCCCGCGCGGGCAACGATTCAAAAAACAAACCTGCCCGCTGGAGTATCTCTGCGACGTACACCCAGGTCCGCCCGCGCGGATTAGTGTCGGTAGAGACCGGTTGTGTGAGCACCGTGATGGGGGCGCCCGGGGTGATCCCTCGCAAACTACCCGCCGCCCTGGTGGAGTCCCCAGGCGAAGTGTTCGGCAGACCCTCGGAGGCTTGGACGATGCGTCCTGCTGCGCCCCAGGCCGGCATCACCATGCAAGAGGTTGCCGCGACAGCGCGTTGGAGAAAGGCGCGCCGGTTGGCGTGTCCAGGAATTCGGTTCATATTGCTTGTCAAACTCGCTTGCGCCGTTCAAAACGGCCATCAGCCACAAGGGCGCCACTGCGTTGATTCTGGAGCCAGCCTGTGCGCCGGACTCTGAAGCAATCCAGCCTCGGCGCATAAGGCTTAATATCCAACAGCGGCGTTTCGTCCAGAACATCCACGTCCCCAATTCGGAGCCGCCCCCCCTCAATCCCGAGCAGCCGCACGCAGGAAAGCCCGAGTGGATTCGGCCGGCACGGCGCGCGTGTCGCAAAAATCCCGCGCTTGCGTTTGTCCAGGAACGGCTTCACGACCAACTCGGCTGCACTGGCACGGTCCAACCAGTAGAGCAGCCAAATCCGCTCAAATCCTTCAAGGTCCTGCAGCCCCGGGACGAATTCTGGAAAAACTTTCACCGAGCCTTCCACCCCCTGTGCCAGGGCGCTCTGGATCGGAGTGCCCTTGGCTTGCCGAAACGGAGAATGAATCGTTCCAATGACCTTGAGGGTCAGACGCTTCATGCTGGCTTTACTCGTTGGCCGCCGGAACCCGGCCCACCAGCACCTCCTGGTTCGCCCCCTTGCGCAGATGCGTGGTCAAATCGCGCTTCCGCAATAGCCGCTCCAGCTCCCGAAAGTCATGATGCTCGCGAGGATGTGTCTTCCCCTCGTCCCGGTGAGCGCGCGCGATGATTTGAAACCCCCGCGGACTGAAGTCCGCCAGGACGATCTTGCCGCCGGGTTTCAGGACCCTCACCATCTCCCTCAGCACCCGCTTGAAATGCGCGATGTGGTGCATTGCGTTCATCGTAACAGCCGCGTCAAATGTTCCAGCCCCCCACGGCAGATGGCCCGCATCCTGCACCACGAGTCGAATCTTCTTCTCAACGCCTGCACACCTCGCGTTCAGGCGCGCGCACCGCTGCTCCTCGGCGGACACGTCCACGCTGGTCACGGTCTTGACGTGGCGCGCCAATCGGATCAGGAACCGTCCTTTGCCCGTCCCGACCTCCAGCACCTTCCCGCCCAACGGCCGGGCCTGCGCCAGCACAAACCGTATGCCTGCCGGCGAGTCGTAACCAAAGCGGCGCAACCGCGCTTCGCGCTGTAGTATCTCCCGCCGGTTGGCCAGCGTTTCAGGATCATGCACGCGTCTCTTCACGGCCTTATTGGTCTACTGTCATGCACAAAGCGGCCTCGCATGAACTGTGCCAGCCTCAGCCACCCCTGGCCAGCTTCAATGCCTTCACCTTCCGGAACAGCGTGCTCGGGTTAATCCCGAGTTCCCTGGCGGCCTTCTGGTGGTTCCCTTCATTCCGGCGCAGCGCATCCTTGATGAGCAGCTTCTCCATGGACTCCAGTGTTATGGCTTTCCCCAGCCGCAGCGCTTCACCCAGCACGTCGCCCCGCAGCGGCGGCGGCAGATGCTTCATTTCAATGACCCCGCTCCGGCACAGCACAAACGCGTGCTCGATGACGTTCTCCAGCTCCCGCACGTTCCCCGGAAAGTCATGCTCCATCAGTCGCGTCAGCACCGCGTCAGAAACCCCCGCAATATCCTTTCCCTTGAGCCGGTTGAACCGCGCGATGAAGCGGTCAATCAACAACGGGATATCCTCGCGCCGGTCCCGCAGGCTCGGCAGCTCAAGGCGGATGATATGAATCCGATAAAACAGGTCCTCGCGAAACCGGCCTTGCTCCACCAGCTTGCTCAGGCTCTTGTTGGTGGCGGTGATGACGCGCACATCGGCCTTCACCGGCTCGACCCCGCCCAGCGGCTCATAAACCCGCTCCTGCAAGACCCGCAGCAGCCGGGCCTGCATCGCGGATGAAATGTCCCCGATCTCGTCCAGCAGGATCGTGCCCCCTTCGGCCAGGGCGAAGCGCCCCGGCTTGTCGCGCCGCGCGTCCGTGAATGCTCCCGCCTTGTACCCGAACAGCTCCGACTCCAGCAGGTTGTCCGGCAGCGCCCCGCAATTGATTGCCACAAACCGCTTCGCCCGCCGCCGAGAAAGGTTGTGCAGCGCCCGCGCAAACAACTCCTTGCCCGTTCCGCTCGCGCCCTCGATCAGCACTGCGCTGTCGCTCTCCGCAATCTCCGGCAGCAGCTCGAACACCTGCCTCATCGCCGCGCTGCGCCCGATAATGTCGGAAAACGAATTCTGCTGCTGCAGCTCCCGGTGCAGCGTCTCCACCACGCGCAAGTCCCGGAAACTCTCTACCCCCCCCACAACCCGGCCACGCTCGTCCTTCAACGCCGCCGTTGAGATGCTGATCGGAATCTTCTGCCCGCGCGCATCAATGATATACACCACCTTGTTGACCACCGGCCGGTTCGTGGAGAGCGTCTGCTTCAAGGCGCAGGCGTTCTCGCAGATGCTGGCACGGAACACATCACAGCAACGCCGGCCCACTGCCTCTGCGCGCTTAATCCCGGTGATCTGCTCGGCGGCGCGGTTGAAAAAAGTCACCCGCCACTCGGCATCCACCGTGAAAACGCCGTCTGGAATATAGTCCAGCAGGTTGCTCAACATCGGGGCGAGCTTAAGCCCGAACCTCGGCGTAGGCCAGCCCCATCCGCGCTCGCCCGCGTTGTGGCAAATTGCCACGCCCCGTCCCTGCGCCCGTTGCATTCTGCCCGTCGCAATGAGCGATTTCCACGCATTTCCTTGCTGGCACCCGCCTTGCTCCGCAACTGCCTGACCAATGTGCGCATCATCCGACCATGACGACCGAAACTGATCCCAGTCAGGCCCGGCTCAAAACTCTCCGCATCCACACCCACCCCTATTGTGTGGTGTGCAGCCAATCCAATCCCCTCGGTTTAGGTCTCAAATTCAGCGTCCACGACGACGGAAGTGTCAGTGCCTCCTTCTGCGGCCGCTTCGCCCTCGAAGGCTTCGAAGGATGCCTGCATGGCGGCATGATCGCGTCCTTGCTCGATGGCGCCATGACCAACTGCCTGTTCGCGCACGGACACGTCGCTATGACTGCCGAGTTGAAGGTACGCTACCGCAAACCTGTCTTCACCGGTCAACAGATGCTCATCCGCGCCTGGATTGCGCGCTCTCAAGCGCCGCTCCACCTGCTCGAAGCCGAGATCAAGCAGGAAGGTTGCGCCAAGGCCATTGCTTCCGCCAAATTCATCGAGCGAAATGAAACAGCAGATCACACTCACCACCCTGGTCGAGAATAGCGTCCATGCGCGCGGCTTGCGCGCCGAACACGGCCTCTCCTTCCACCTCCAAGTCGGCTCGCGCAGCGTCCTCTTCGACACCGGCCAAAGCGACCTGCTCCTGCGCAATGCGCTCAAGCTCCGTATCAGCCTCGCAAACACGGAAGCCGTCGTCTTAAGCCACGGCCACAATGACCACACTGGGGGGGTAAGCTCTGCCTGGCAGGCGGCGCCCCGAGCGCGGCTTTTCCTTCACCCCGCCGCTCTTTCGCCGAAGTTCGCCCGCAATTCGGATGGTAGCACTCGCGCAATCGGGATGGACGAGAAGACAGCCGAAGAGATCAGGTCGGTTCCCAATAACGTGATTTGGACGGCAAAGCCAACGGAAGTCCTGGAGGGCATCTTCGCCAGCGGGGAGATTCCTCGCCAAACTACCTTCGAGGACACTGGCGGTCCGTTCTATCTTGATCCCGCCGCAGCCCAACCGGACCTCCTGCTGGACGATCAGTCACTCTTCTTCGACACGGCAAACGGCGTGGTCGTGCTCCTGGGATGCGCTCACTCGGGCGTGGTCAACACCCTTGAGTACATTGGCCAACTCACCGGCAACAGGCCGATCTCTGCTCTGCTCGGCGGAATGCACCTGGCGGCGGCGAGCCCCGATCGCGTGGGAAAAATCATGGCCGCATTGCGTCGGCTCGGGATTCAATTACTGGCCCCGGCTCACTGTACGGGCATCCCCGCCGCTTCCCACATGTGGAACGCGTTTCCCGGGCGCTGTACCACCTGTGCTGTGGGGACAACGATGCGCTTTTTGAGGTGAGAATCGTATGAACCGTCAGGCCGATCCCCGGCTCAGCTTGCTGACTGCGTAGGTCCAGCATG
>CAZHEW010000254.1:0-5433 GCA_964531815.1 uncultured Verrucomicrobiota bacterium | reverse complement strand
TCACCCGTACCGGTGGGGCCGCTCCATTGCGAAGGCGTTCGGCAGGTGCCGCACTTCCCGCACTTTGCCATCCAGCAGCAGCACTTCCACGATGTCGAAGCGCAGCTTCACCGGCGGGTTCTTCAGTCGGCGCAGGTAATCCAGCGCGGCGCGCGTGAGCCGCCCGCGCCGCTCCTTGTCCACCGCCGCGGCCGGCCGCGCCCACGCCTCGGAGGAACGGGCCTTGACCTCGATGAAAGCCAGGCAATCCCCGTCTCGCATAATCAGGTCAATCTCACCCCGCGGGGAGCGGAAGTTGGCGGTTAGGAATTTCAGGCCCTGGCGCTTAAGCAGCTTTCTGGCCGCGCGCTCGCCCAGTTCGCCGTGGCGCAAGTGCGGCGGCTTTTCATTGCCGCGCCACCAGGACCGGATGCGGGCCAGTGGATTCATGTGTTGCCGGAACAGGATTGCTTTGATTGCAGCCCGGCCCCTTTCTATAACTGGCCGGTGCTGAAGACAAATGAAATTGTTGGCAGGACGCCCTGCATCCTGCCTCTGCTGCGCCAAACATGAGCGGCCCCTTTACCATCACCCCGGCCGTCTCCCTTTGGCCGAGGGAGCTCTCTTGCCCGTGCGGCGGCAAGTCGAGGCGCTCCAGACTCACGGGCGTGCTGGCGGTGATTCTCCCTCTCCCCAAGGGAGAGGGCCGAGGTGAGAACTTCCCGGACTATCGGCTCGCGCCTTGCCCCCCTGAACCCCTCACCCGCCCTAAAGGGCCCCCTCTCCCCCTCGGAGGGGGAGAGGGCAGGGGTGAGGGGGCCGTTCGTAATGCCCAGGTTCGTGGGGAGGGGGAACAGGCTGTTCAAAGTCAACCCGCGCCCCCAAAGTGAGGAAGGATTCTGGCCATCCTATGATCACCGCCCCCGCATCCCGAGCCTGCCCTGTGTGCGGGCGCAACGACGCGGAAGCCTATCTGCAGAAAGCCGAGCTTCGGCTGGTGCGCTGCCGGCAGTGCGCGATGATCTATGCCAACCCGGTGCCGGCGGCGGTTGCCTCCGGGCAGTATTACGACCAGGCGGGAGCGGATTACTACCTTTCCCCGGCCAAGCTGGAGAGCGACTACGCGCCGGTGCGCTACGAGCGAGAGCTGCGGTTGTTCCGCAAGCATTGCCAGGGCGGGGCGGTGCTGGATGTAGGCTGCTCGTCGGGCGCCTTCCTGTTCCAGTTGCGCCAGCGCTTCTCGGGCTGCTACCAGGGCCTCGGGACTGATGTGAGCGGCCCGGCCCTGGACTATGCCGAGAAACGCGGCGTGGCCGTCATGCGCGGCAGCTTCCTCGAACAGGACTTCGGCGAAAAGCGGTTCGACGCCGTGACCTTCTGGGCCGTTCTGGAGCACCTGCTCGAGCCGGCGCGATTCCTCGCGAAGGCCGAGCAACTGCTCAAGCCGGGCGGCCTTTGCTTCGTGCTGGTGCCCAACATGCAATCGCTGGCGGCGCGCCTTCTCATGGGGCGCTACCGTTACATCTACCCCCAGCACCTGAACTACTTCACAAAGGCCACGCTGACGAGACTCGTGAAGCCTCGCTTCTCGGTCATCGAATTCCGCAACACTCACTTCAACCCGGTAGTCGTGTGGCAGGACTGGCGCGGCGCCGGCCGCGAGGTCTCAAATTGTGAACGCGGCCAACTCTTGCAGCGCACGACGGCCCTTAAGCAGAAGCCTCTGTTGCGGCCAGTGAAAGCGCTCTACACGCTGACGGAGAATTTCATCGCCGGGCTCAATTTGGCGGACAACTTGGCAATGGTGCTGCGCAAAGCGGCCTGACTTCAGGGCGAGAACAACTCGAGCGGCGTTGCCGCGGGACGAAAAGGGGCAAAGCTGCGGCGGTGGATGGGGCAGGGGCCGAGCGCCCGGATGGCGGCCAGGTGCTGCGGTGTGCCGTAGCCTTTGTGCACAGCGAAGCCGTAGCCCGGGTAGCGCTGGTCCATCTCGCGCATGAGACGGTCGCGGGTCACCTTGGCCAGGACGCTGGCGCCGGCGATCGAGTAGCTGCGGGCATCGCCTTTCACGAGCGCCGTGTGCGGCAGGGTCATGGACTTCACCGGCCGTCCGTCCACCAGCACGTGCTCGGGCGCGGGTTGGAGTTGCGCGAGGACCTGGTTCATCGCGCGGTGGGTGGCCTGGAGGATGTTGATGCGGTCAATGATCTCCGCCTCCACGCTGGCGATCGCAAAGCGGATATCCGGGTGCGTGGCGAGGACCGCGTAATACTCCTCGCGCTGCGCCTCGGTAAGCTGCTTGGAATCGTTGAGCCCGCAAAGCCGGCTGTCCAGGCCCGCCTTGGCCCAGGCGCAGGGAAGCACGACGGCGGCGGCGACCACCGGCCCGGCCAGCGGGCCGCGGCCCGCTTCATCCACGCCGGCGACGAGCCGGAGGCCTTTCTGCCACAGCTCGCGCTCGTGGGACAGCCGGTTCCAGAACTGCGCGCTCAATGCATCTCGATGTCACACGAGCCGAGGCCCTGGCGATAGTAATTGAACTGCACGTTCGGGTGATCCGCCAGCAGGGACATCGGGACCGCCGCATCCGGGATTCGTTTGGAGATCATGAGGCAGGTCAGCCGCTGGCCGAACGGATTGTCGTGGTTGCCGGCTTGCCAGATGGACACCTTCTCCGCCTGCCAGGTTTCAACCGGCCCGACCGAGATGGCCTGGGTGGGCACGAGGGAAATGTTACCACCGCCGGAGGTGCGCGCGTTCTGGGCGATGGTCAGCGGGTGCAAATCCACCACGCGGGTAGCCAGTTTGCGGTATTCGGCCGGCGAGGGCGGATTGTCCTTGTGCTTGCCGGCGCGGCGCGGCGGATCGTTGAAGGCCCAATGCTTCACGTCGCCCTGCCCGCCCTGCATGACCGCGCAGCGGACGCCGGCGCGCCAGCTCTGGCGGTAGGCGGCGGTGTCGCCCTTCGGGAAATGCAGGTTCACGTCCGGCATGACCAGCTCTTTGCGAATGCGGCTGAAGCACAGTTCGCGATCGGCCTTCTCGAAGGAGAGCGGGTGTGTGGGCGGGGTCTCCTTGCCGTCGAGGAACCATTCGTCCATGCCCCAGAAATGGGCGGACCGGACCTTCAGGCCCAGGTCGTTCACCAAGCGCGCCACCAGGGGCAGTTGCTCGGTCGGCCCGATGGGGCCGCAGATGCCGACGGGATTGTCGGGGGTGGATTGCTTCCAGGCGGTGATGTATTCGAGCGCCTCGCCCAGGTAGAACTCCTCAATCGAGTCGTGCATCACGACCTTGAAACCGGGCCGGGAGAGCTTGAGCATTTTCTCGGGCGTGAGCGCGGCGGCGTCGCGGATGATGTCGGCGTCGAGCGTGGTGTAATCCCACCAATCGGGGGCGATGGAGCTGAGTTTGCGTGCCATAAGTTGCGTTCGTGTTGATCCGGGTTAAGACAAAGCGTTCAATAGCCGCGCTGGCAGAGCTTTTCGTAGGTCTTGTTCACGATGTAATCCTTCCCCAACGCCTCCGCCAGCGGGTCGGTGTCCGGCCCGCAGAAGCCGTAATGCAAATGCCGTCGCCAGCCCTCGGCGTACTTGAACTTCCGAGACATGCGCCCGACGGCCAGGGACATATCCTCCACCGCGAGCAGGTACGAGTTCAGGCCCTGGCTGACGTCCAGCCATTTCTGCTGGCTCTTGTGCGCCGCCAGCGCCTTCATTCGGGTCTGGTGCACCGGGGTGGTGTTGACAAAGGCGCCAGGAATGAGGCGGCGCCGCAACTGATCGCAAAAGCCGTGCGGCAGCGCATGATAGACCGTCACTTCGTAGTCCGCCGTTGGGCGGGGCGGGACGGACTTGAAATTGGGCATCCCGCGCGTGAACGCCGCTGACACCGCCAACCGCGAGGTGTTGGTGTGGTCCTCCATGTAGTCCTGGGGCGAGTGGGTCAGGATAATGCCGGGCTTGACTTCGCGGATAACGGCCGCCAGCGCGCGGAGTTGCTCCAGGCTGTAGAGGATCTCCAGGTCGTTCGTAATGCTGGGGTGGAACCGGGCGCCGAGGAGCTGGGCGGCGGCGCGGGCTTCGGCGTTACGGATAGAGCGCAGCATCGTGTTGTTATACTCGGCGCTGCCGCAGTCGCCGTTGGCAACGTTCAGGTAGTGAATCTCATAGCCCGCGCGCTTCAGCATGAGCAGCGTCCCGGCCATGGAAAACTCAATGTCGTCCGGGTGCGCCCCGATGGCGATGGCGGTTTTACTTCGCATACTTGTTCAGCTCCGTCATGCGTACCGGCCGGCCCAATTCCGCCGAACGGTCCGCGGCGAAGACCGCTTCGTGGCTGATGACCGCGTCGTCCAGGCTGGTAAGCGGCATCTCCTTGCCCCGCGCCAGCGCGTCGAAGAAGGCGGCAAACTGCGCCTGGTAAGGGTGATCGGACACGTCGCCCGAGTCCACCGGCTTCATCGCCAGGGCGCTCCAGGCGGCCTTGTTGGTGCCCAGGTCGCAGGAGTGGAACTTGTTGTCGAGCAGGCTGCCCTTGCTGCCGACCAGGTGCGTGTGGAAGTAGTAAGGCTGCAGGCAGTCAATCGAGGAGGCGCACTTGCCCACCGCCCCGTTCTTGAACTTGAGAATGGTCACGGTCGTGCTCGGATACTCGTAGGGCGCGAACACCCGGTTCCGGGACTTGGAGCCGTAGCTCATGACCTCAACGACCTCGCTGCCCATGCACAGCAGCAACGCGTCCATGGCGTGGCAGCCGGCCTCGAGCAGCGAACTGCCGCCTTCCGCCTTGCTCCGGCACCAGCGGAACTGGGCATACCACGGGCCAATGCCATGATAGTAATCTACCTCGCCGTAGTGAACCTGCCCCAGCAAGCCCTGGTCCAGAATAGCCTTGGTGACCTGGAACTGGTTGGAGTAGCGGCACTCGAAGCAGACACAAGTCCTCAGCCCAGCCTGCCTCACGGCCCGTTGCATGGCGCGGAGTTCCTTGAGCGAGAGGCACAACGGCTTCTCCAGAATAAGGTGTTTGCCCGCTCGAACGGCGCGCCTGACCTGGCCCAGCCGCTGCGTGGGAAAGCCGCAGAGCGACACGACCTGAATGTCAGGATTGGCCAGCATCTCGTCCAAATCGTTATAGACGCTGATGCGCCCGCCGTATTGCGCGCCGAGGGCCGCAGCGTCCAGCTTGCGGGAAGAGCAAATGGCCGTAACCTGGCCGAGGGGAGTGGCGTTGATGGCGGGAATGTGCGCCGTTGCCACCCAGCCGTAACCAACGATGCCAACATTATACTTCTTCATAGTCGTGGAAAACGATTCAGTTGCGCCGTGACGATAGCCGGAATGGCACAACCTTTCGCGTGCTTTGTCAAGGCGCAGCACAGCTCAATTCTCCGCCGCCGCCACCATCTCCTCCCCGTCCCACTACCGGAGAACCTCTAACTTCAAGTTAGAG
>CAZHEW010000253.1:0-5436 GCA_964531815.1 uncultured Verrucomicrobiota bacterium | reverse complement strand
TTGTTCTGCATCAGCACACGGCCCCCGACGATGGTTGTATCCACGGCGGCTTGGGACATGCCAAACACGATGTGACCGAAGCTGTTGCCGGCCGTGAGCGGCGTGGGGGGGTCGTAATCAATCATCACCACGTCTCCCGCGCACCCTTCCCGCAGTTCGCCCAGCGACAGGTTGAAGCAGCGGCTCGCAATGATGGGGTTGTTGAACAGGAGCGCCGAGACGACGTCGGAAAAGCCAACCGATGGGTCCTGGGCGCGGAGATGTTGCGCCCACACGGCGACACGCAGCTCTTCGAGCATGTTGGTGGTCATCGCGTCGGTGCCAAGGCCGACCAGCACCTTGCGCTTGAACATGGCGACGACGTCAGCCACCCCCACCGCGTTGTTCAGGTTGGATTGGGGATTGTGAACGACGGCGGTTTGCGTCTTGGCCAAGAGGTCCAGCTCCCGACGATTCACATGCACACAATGCGCGGCGATGCTCCTGGGGCCGAGTATGCCGAACTTGTTCAACCTCTCGACCACCCGCATGCGGTACTTCTGCTCGGAGTGATCCTGGTCGCTTTTCGCCTCTGCCACGTGGATATGGAAACCAGTCCCCAGGTCGTGGCCCAGCGCCGCGGCCTTCTCCAGCGTCGCATCCTTGAGCGTGAACGCTGCGTGGAGGCCGAACAGCGCAGCGGTAGCCGGTTGAGCGGGGCGAGTTGGGGTGGCAGGACGCGCACTCCGCTGCGCGCCGCGACCATCCGCCCCCGGCGCGCTGGGGACAGCGCACCCTGCCTTAGCCTGGCAGTGGCGGATGAGGGCGACGTTTTCCTCCAAACCTTCCTTGCTGATGCGCGCGCCGTCGCGGTCGGAGAGTTCATAGCACAGGCAAGCCCGCAGGCCGGTTTGCGTGACCGCTTTTTCGATGGCTCGCAGGGAGCCGCGGACCGCGCCAGGGCTGGCGTGATGATCAATAAGCGTCGTAGTGCCGTGCCGGATCGCATCCAGCAAGGCGATGAGCGCGCTGTAGTAGCAATCCTTCGTTGTTAGGGCCGAGTCCAGGCGCCACCACAGGTTCTCCAGCACTTCTACAAAGTTCCCGGCTGGCTTGGTCCTGGTCAGACCGCGGGCGAACGTGCTGTAGAAGTGCGTGTGGGCATTGATGAGGCCGGGGGCCACTACCTTGCAGGACGCGTCAATGCGTTTGCCGGCGAAACCCTTGAAACGGTTCCGAGGGGCAACCTTCGTAATGTAGCCGTTCTCCACGAGAACAGAATGGTGAGGCAGGACAGCGGGTTGCCTGCCGGCAGTCAGAACGGTTCCGTTTTCTACGAGCAATGACATTGTGCGTTTCCCCATTCTACAACTCCACGGCCTGGTGCTTCAGGGCGGCCAGCTCGCGGGCGGTGCGCGGGCGCATGGTGATCGCACCGGCGAAACACTTCTGTGCGCAGAGCGAGCAGCCGATGCAAAGCGCCGCATCGAACTGCGGCACCTTCTTCCCGTTGAGCGTGACGGCCTGGTATGGGCAGCGCGTGCAGTTGCCGCAATGCTCGCACAGTTCCTCAGCGACCTGCGGCAGCTTCTTGGTGGCCGTGAGCGCCATGAAATCCGTGACCGGGTTTGGCAGCGCCGCGCCAATCAGCTCCTTGACGGACTTGAACCCTCGATCTTGCATCAGGAAGCTGAGCCCGGAGTGTAGCTCATCCACAATGCCCAGGCCGTATTTCATCACGATGGTGCAGAACTGCACCGTCTGGGCGCCCAGAGCAAGAAAGTTGGCGGCGGCCTTGTAGTTCATTGGACCGCCGTTGCCGGAGACCGCGATGCCCATGCCCGAGACCTTTGCCAGTGTCAGGTTGCTGATTGGCAGCACCCCTTCGCCAGACATGCCGACCACCACCCCCTCTTCCCAACGCCGGTTCTGCCCTTTGCGGAGGTCGAGCGACGGGAAGCTGTTGGCCAGCGTGACGCCGCCCTTCTTGTTGGGATACTTCGCAAAGACCTGCTGGATTCGCTTGATGATTGGGTGGATGGAGGTGACCGCTGCAGTGAGCTTGAACAGCTTTGGGTTGTCCTCCGAACTGGCTTCCATGACCCAATCAATGATTTTGGCTGCCAGCTCTGCGTTCTGCGATACGATGTCGCCTTCCGTCCCGTCGCCGCCTTGTGGACAGGAGAGGCTGTATTCAACGCCCATCGCCCCGGCGGCCTCCAGCTTTCTTGTATTCGACTGCCAGACGGCTTTGTCGGCCTCGTCGTGCCCGGTGACCGGCCCGCCGGTCGAGGCGAGCGTCAGCCGGTCCGGAAACTCCCGCACCAACTGTCCTACCTCCTGGCAGACGCGGTCGAGGTCATGGCCGGAGACATTATCGCAGTTGCCGTAGGTCGAGGGACCGAACACTGTCATGTAGCCGGCCGGGATGTGGATCGGCACGTTGTCGAAGGCCGTCTTCATCACCCCGCCGGACCAGCCGACCTTGTAAGCCTTGCGCATCTGGGCATAGCCGTCCGTATGCGGCGCGGCTGAAAGCAGGAAGGGGGACCGAATTCTGCGCCCGAAGAACTCCGCTTCGAGCGGCACGGGACAGAGGTTCAAACCTGCCAGCACCGCGCAACTCTTCGCGCGGTTCCTAAAGCGGGGCGGCTTCTTGCCAAGGATATACGCGTCAGCCTCCAGCGCGGCGTTCTTGCCGGTCGCAACCGACTCGACGACGGTCGCTGAGCCCAGGATCATATCGCCTGCATAGAAGATGCCCCGGACCTTCTCGACAGGCATCCGGGACCGGCTGCCAATGGCTGAGATGACCACGTCAAACTCGCGAAAGACGGGGGACTCCTTCCGGTTGACCACGAAGTTCTGCACCCGGGGCTTCTTGCCCTTCGGGAGCGTCATTCGGGCGATGCGCAGACCGGTTACCTTCTTACCCTTATGTGTGATCTGGAGCGGCCTGGAGCAACTTGCGATCTCGATGCCGTTCTCCAGCAGCATTTCCCGCTCGTAAGCCGTCAGCGGCATGTCCTGCTGCCGTCGCCGGTAAACCAGCTCGACCGAGAGCGCGCCGCGCTTCCTGGCCGTCGTAGCGCAGTCAACCGCCACCGCCCCGCCCCCCAGCACGGCCACCCGCTTGCCGGCGACTGCGATTTGCTTCTGCCGCTCCAGATACTCCTGCCAGGAAAGAGCGTATTCCTCGCCCGGAATGCCCAGGCGCATCGGCTCCTCCAGCCCCGCACTGACAATGACTGCCTTGTAGGTTTGCAGCAACGCCTCCGGATCAGACACCGCTTTGCCCATCTGGAAATCTATCGCGCCAAGGGCCTTGGTGAACTCAATGTCACGGCGGGGGACCTTCTTATCGAGCCGGTAATCCGGGATCAGTTGGGTCATGCCCCCACGCTGCCGGCGCTGCTCGAACACCGTCACCTTGTAGCCCATCTGGGCGAGGACGCTGGCCGCGCCCAAACCGGCCGGCCCGGCACCAATGACCGCCACCGTCTTGCCATTGCACTTCGGCGCCTTGAAACTGCCCAGGCCTGCCGCGTAGGCCCGCTTCATTACGCTGGCCTGAACGGCGGGGATGTTGATGGCTTGGTCGAAGGTGCGCCGCGAACACGCTTTCATGCAGAAGTAATCCGGGCAAACCACGCCACAAACCCAGCCCAGCGGGTTGGACCCCATGATCAGAGCCCCGGCGCGGCGGAAGTCGGACTTCGCGCCCACCCTGGCGGCCATGATAAAGTCCGCCGGCGAACAATCGGCCGGGCAAGCCTGCCGGCAGGGTTTCTCCTCGCAGTATTCGCACCGGTTGAGCTCGGCCCTAAGCTGGGCGTCCGTGAGGGATCCGTCGTTATTCTTCATGGCTGCGTTACTGGTAAAGTGACATTAATAATGACACTCCAGCGCACCTGCTGCAACCACAGACCCGTTGGTCTTCGCCAACCATCGGTTGGCCTCGCCCCGACATCAAACTTGCGCCCGCAGCAGGAATCTGCCCGCTCGGCCCTTTGGCCGCGCCTATTCCCCAACCGCTTTGGCCGCCTGGATGAAGGCCCTGACCCGGGCGTGGTCCTTCTTGCCGGGGGCAGCCTCGACTCCACTCGACACATCCACGGCATAAGGCCGCGCGCATCGCACGGCCTCGGCCACGTTCTCAGGCGTCAGGCCGCCCGCCAGGAAAATCGGGCGGTTCCAGGTGCGCGCTTGCAGCGCGAGGTCCCAGTTAAAAGTCTCACCCGTGCCGCCGAGTTTATCGGGGGCATAGGCATCCAGGAGCCATGCGTCCGTGCGGTAGTCCGGCAGGGCTTGCAAGGAGGCCTGGTCGCGAACGCGGAAGGCCTTCATGCTCATCAGGCCGAACTGCAGGCAATACTCCGGGGACTCATCGCCGTGAAACTGCAGCAGGTTCAGCCCGCATTCCTGGGCGGCGCGCACGACCCTTTCCTCCGGCGCGTTGACGAACACGCCCACCTTGATAACGAAAGGCGGCAGTTCGCGAATAAGCTCGGCGGCAACCTCCAGGGCAACATGGCGAGGGCTTTGGTCGTGGAACACGAAACCCAGCGCATCGGCACCCGCCTCAGCCGCGGCCAGACCGTCGGACAGGTTCGTGATCCCGCAGATCTTGACTTTCACTGGCATTTCGTCCCGGCAGGATGCCAGTTGTTCCAGCCCAGAACAACCGCGCAGTGATCGAAGCTGGGCATTCATGGCATTGCGTATCAGCCCCTTGAAGAACGCGATGCTGGACCCGGCAAGTTCAGCCCACCGAGCGCAGGCCCAAAGACCATTTGCACACAGCACATTTTGCCGTTATCCTCGGTCACATGGCTGCCCCCATAGCTCAAATGGATAGAGCAGCGGTTTCCTAAACCGTTGATTCCCGTTCAATTCGGGATGGGGGTACCAGCCTAAAACCCTAGCAAACCAGCATAAAACAAGGGTGAAATGCTGTTTTCGTCTTGTCTCTGCCAATAGGGTTCAATGCGTGGCAATTCGGTGGCAACCGGGTATTTTTGGCAACCTTTGGCAACCACTTTTCCGGTTTGAGGTGAGGGCGGGAATGGGCACCGCTGCGCTCTTTTTTCGGTTGTCAGTGAATTTGGCAACCTTTTTCTCCCGGCCCGTCCTGGGGCATCCTGGGCGCAAGGGGCTTGTCATTCGACACCCGTCCGCCCCTTACACCATCGGCAGGACCGCCAGCCTGCTAAAGGTCAAGGCGGAGTTCCTGTAAACTGGTTTACCAATGCTTGCGCCCGCCTGATACGCTGCCGACCTTGCCGAGTTGAAGCGCAAGCTCGCACGGCGGGAGCGTCCGGCCATAAAGCGCCAGGGGTGGAACTGACAGCCGCCCGCCCTCTCACTCACGGCCCCGGCCTCGCGCCGGGGCTTTCTGTTGCTCAATCTTCGGCCAAGGCATCGTCGAGGCCATCGGTCCGGTAGCGGCACTGGCAG
>CAZHEW010000252.1:0-5458 GCA_964531815.1 uncultured Verrucomicrobiota bacterium | reverse complement strand
CTGGCTGCGGGACGGCTCGGCGGCGTATGTCGAGAGCCTGTGCGACTACCAGGCTTGAGGCTGATTCGGGTCGGCCCTGCTAACTGGTCGCGCCTTTCGCATCCGCCAGCCGCCACTCGGAGCCCTGCTGCAGGTAAACCGTCTGCGTCGGGAAGGCAAAGCTGATGCCCTCGGCGTCAAAGCGCCGTTTCAACTCCAGGTTCAGTTGCTGGAAGCCCACGAGGTATTCTCTGAAATCGGTCGAATTCCACCAATGCACCACCAGGATATTCAGCGACGAGCTTTCGAACTTATTGAAACTGATGATCAGGTCAGCGGTCTTCGGGTGCGGACGGAAGATTTCCTCGATGATCCGCACGGCGTGCTCCACCCGCGCGGACGATGTGTCATAGGTCAGGCCGATGTTCATGACGGTCTTGATATTGGGCCGCTTGCTCACGTTGACGATGTTGGCATTGGCCATCGTCCGGTTGGGGATGGTTACCAGGTGCCCGTCCAGGTTCCGCACCCGCGTGCTGCGCAGGCCGATTGCCTCGACCGCGCCGTCCACGGTGTCCAGTTGAATGCGATCCCCGACCCGGAAGGGCTTGTCCGCAAAGATGGCCACTGCCCCGAAGAGGTTGGACAGCGTGTCCTGGGCGGCCAGGCCCACTGCCAGCCCGCCGATAGACAAGGACGCCAGCAGGCCGGTGACGTTCATGCCCAGGTTCTGGGAGGTGACCAGCACCGCGACCACTACCACGAATATCTTCAGGGTCTTCCTGATGATGGGGAACAGTTGGTGGTCCACGATTCCTTCCTGGGCTGCCGCCCGCTGGTGCCACAGCCCCATCACCAAATCCACGAACTTGACCGCGATGTAGGTCAGCGAGCAGGCCACGATGATCTTGAGGCCGTTGGAGATGAACAGCGATGTCCAGTCCGGCCAGTTGAAGAGCCGCAGTCCGACGTGCAGAAACACCACGAAGGCGATCACCTTGACCGGCCCCCGGAGCAACTCCAGAATCAGGTCGTCCAGCTTGGTTGCAGTCTTGGCCGCCCACCTCTGCAACTGCGCCTGAATCACCCAGTCCAGCACCTTCGAGATATAGAGCGCCAGCACCACATAAATCAGGAAAGCCAGGTATTGCCACAACGGATTGCCCAGCACCTCGACGCGCAGGCCCGGCACGTGATCCAGCCCGAAAGTCAGCCAAACGCCGGACGCCGCGTTTTCTTGTCTCGCGTCTGCCAGGGCCGGTTCCGCGGCGCTCAAGAGCGCTTGTGGCCAGACCAGCAGGGCAAGCGTCAGGCCAGCCAGTTTGGCGATCCAGCCCTGTGCCGATTTGTGGTTCCGTTTCATGCGATCAGTACTATTCATACCCGGGCCTGCGGGCAAGTCCCATAAGCAGGGTGCGGTCCGCCTTATGCGGCACCTTCGCGCGCTGGGCCTGCGGCGCGCCCGCGCGCGGATGTGCCCCTCGGACAGGTCAAGGAAACCCTCGCCATGTTCAGCCTCGGCGCGCTGCTGCCGGGTGGCCGCTGAGATGGGTGCGTGCCACCGGTCCAACCCCCGGCGTTGTGCCGCCCGGCTGCCCCGTAATGCCGCCGGTGAAGCGGACTCTAGCCGCTTACTGCTGCTGTATCTTCCTTAAGTCAAACCCCGGCGGCCGTTCGTAGGCCGGCACAACGGCAGCGAACGAATCCAAGCCGAGGTAATACCCCGTGGAATGGTCCGCCTTGCCTTTGCACTCCATGCGAAGGACATGCTCGCCGGCGCTTAGCTTGCTCACGCCCCAGTGGTCTGACTGACGTTTGGTCTCCGGGCTGTAAAGGTCCACCACGGCCAACTCCTGGCCATCGAGGGTTACGCGGTAGATGCCGTAATCGAATGAATGAATGAACTTGCCCCACAGATGCGCCGTGATGTCTTTGCCCAGCTTGAACGAGCATTCCACCCAGCCCCGGTCATCCTTCGGCGTGAAGAACAGTTGCTTGCCCTCCTTGGCGATGCCGGGCAGGTCCTGCACCTCGATCGGGTGGTCGGAGTGTCTGGCGGTCGCCACGGCTTTCCAGCCGTTGACCAATAGCAGAGTCTGCTCCGCCAGTCGTTCCGGTCCGGGCGGCAACGCCGCCCACGCCTTGTGCGGCTCGGTCTGATACCAGAACGCCACGGAGGACATCAGGTCGTCGCGCTCGATAAAGCCGCTGCCCGTCTTGTCCGGAAACTCCTGCGACCCCTTGTGTTCAATCTCCACGCGCAGTGATTTCCTGAAGGGCACCGGGTCCGTGAGATGGAAGCGATAGACGGAGCCGCGATTCCCCGGAGCATAGCCCTCCCAGAGCGGCACGCCGTAGAATGGGCCGTCATGCTGGCGGAATCCCCAGCCGTCGCAGAAGTAATCCTCGGTGCCGGTGCCCCGCAGACGGGGTTCTTTCTCGCCGTCTATAAAGAAGAAGTCATCCCCCTCCCCGTACCAGCCCGAGGACATGTTCTGGACACTCTGCACGGTGCCCACATAATGCCCCCGGCCCTCGAGGTCGGCGAGGAGGTAGTTGCGCCCCATTGCGCACGGGTATTCCTGCCGGTACATCGCGTGGAAATAAGCCGTGTCCTCGGGCAATGACTCGTGCTTCTGCCAGTCCAGGTAATAGTAAAACGCGTCGCAGCGCCTGTCGCTTTCGTTGGTCACCGTGATGCGGGCAGACTTGCGGAACGGCATCGGCCAGTAGCAGTTCCGGCCGCGGCCGTCCGAAGATACCTTGATCGGCAGTGACACAAATGACTTGTCCAACCCATGGCCGATGCCGAAGAAATCGCCGATCGGGCACTCGACGCTCGGGTGCTGCTCGCCATCCCAGTACATCCGCAAGGTCAGCAGCCGCGAATAGAACGGCGCGGAATGGGCGATGGTATTCCAGAAATGCATGATCATGCCGGGACCTTTCATCTCCGCCAACACGAGCGTGGCGCCGGGCTCGATCGGGCGGGCGTCGGCGTTGCCATTGCGCCAGTCCTCGGCACAGGAGGAGTCTCGCATGGCCTCGAAGCCTTTGAGCTTTTCGAGCCCCGCCAGCGGGCTGCCGAGTGAGAGTTGAGCCAGCGCCTGCCCGCAAAAGGCCAGCGCGAGTCCGAATCCAAGTAAGGGTGTCTTCATTGCAGTTTTCAGGTTGGTGTTAACGTTTGCTGTCTCCGCATATACGCAGTTTTCCTGCTGAATGCAACAGGCGATTACGCAAGAGACCGGCGTCCGCGAGTACAGGTGGAGATCGCATGGAGGATAACCACGAATTGCGCAAACGACCCGGATGATGGCAGCAGGAGGAAAACCCTCGACTTCCGTGCGATCCTCGGTCAAAGCCTCTGCGATTTTACTAGTCCACGTTGCCACCGGACCGTTACGCTGCCGCCCAGCCCTATGAATACCGAGCAACTCTACCAACAGCGCCTCAATAGGTACATCACCGCCATGCGCAACGAGAAGCCGGACATGGTGCCGCTTCGGCCGTTCGTCGCCGAGTTCACCGCGAAGTACGCCGGCTACACGTGCCAGGAAGTTGCCCACGACTATACCAAGGCGTTCGAGGCGGCCATCAAGACCGCCAAGGACTTTGGCTGGGAGGCGGTGGTGCCGAACATGGTCTATGTCTGGACCGGGCTGGCCCAAGCGGTGGGGCTGCGCTACTACGGCATCCCCGGCATCGGCATTCCGCACACGACCGGTTTCAATTATATCGAGCCGCCGGAGGACCAGGCCTGGATGCGCGCCGACGAATACGACGCGCTCATCGCCGACCCGACTGCCTTCCTTTACAACGTCTGGCTCCCGCGCGTCTCCACCGAGGTCAGCCAGCCTGGCGCGCCTTCCACTTACCGCAGCAATCTCTCGTTCGTGAAGGGCGCGATGGCCATGCTCTCCTACTTTTACGCCTTCGGCCCCGCAGTCGCCCGCCTGCGAACCGAGTGCGGCACAGCCTCCGCCATCGCCGGCATATTCAAGGCACCTTTTGACATTCTGGCCGACAAGCTGCGCGGCTACATCGGCCTGACGATGGACATGCACACCCAGCCCCATAAAGTCCTCAAGGCCTGCGAAGCGTTGGCTCCCCATCTGTGCGCGGTGGGCCTGGGCACTGCCGACCCGGGCAAGCAAGTGCCCATCGGCTTCTGGATGCACCGCGGCTGCGTCCCCTTCATCACTCCCAGGACCTTCGCCTCGCACAACTGGCCCACGCTCCGGCCGATCATCGAGGAGTTCTGGAAGCAGGGGCACCAGACGCTCTTCTACGCCGAAGGCAAGTGGCACCACCACTTCGGCGCCTTCCGCGAGCTGCCGGACCGCAGCATCGTGTTCCACTGCGACCAGGACGACCTCTTCCACGCTCACCGCAAGCTCCACGACAAGTTTGCCCTGAGCGGCGGCATCCCCAACGCGCTGCTCAGCTACGGCCAGCCCGAGGAAGTGCGCGCGTTCTGCAGGCGTGTCATTGACGAAGTCGCCCGCGACGGCGGCTACATAATGGACGCCGGAGCCATCATGCAGGACGATACCAGCATCGAGAACATCCGCGCCATGACCGACACAACGCGCCAGCACGGCGTGTATTCCGCCGG
Organism: uncultured Verrucomicrobiota bacterium; assembly: GCA_964531815.1. GTDB lineage: Bacteria > Verrucomicrobiota > Verrucomicrobiia > Limisphaerales > UBA8199 > UBA8199. Next base: position 864 of record CAZHEW010000252.1, on the reverse strand, counting down.
CACCTGGCAGCCGCCCACCTCCACGCCGCCCGGCGATCTTCCCTCAGCGGTCGCGGATCGCCAGAAGCTCAACGGCATGACGGGCCGCCCCCAGCCGCGCGTGCGGCCGGGCGTCTGCTTTCCCTGGGAGGATCGCGTCAAGGACCTGCCGCAAATCACCGGCAGCCCGGAGCTGGTCCGCAAGATCTGGGAGGACATTGACGCCTTCGGCAATACGTACATCTGGCAGCTTCTGCTGAGCTTCTAATTCCGGCGGGCTGCCGCGGTGCTGCGTTTTGCATGGCTGGGCGGCGCGGACGAGGACAGTCCGAGACGCTGTCGCGGTTCCCGGCCCGCTGCGCCTTCCGCAGAAACTGAAATGAGCCAGTTGCCTCAAGTTTGACACCGCCCGATGCGACGAGTCGTGTCGCGCGCGCGGCGCTACTTGCCGGCGGCGGGCGCCGGGGCCGCGCCGGGAGCGGGCAGGTAGAGGTAGCGGGTCGGCTGGGTGGGCAAGTAGGCGTTGCGCAGCGGAATGGACGCGCGGTCGAATGGCTTGTAGTCCTTGATGGCCCCGACGCGCGCGATGCGCAGGGACTTGCGCAGGAGTCCTTTCCCGTTGCCGTTCGAGTCGCTGAACCGGCCCGAGCCGTAGCCCACGCCCTTGGACCCGCCGAGGTTGGAGGAGAAGTATTTCATGCCCACGATCTTGTTCTGGTCGTCGCGAATCCAGTCAATGAAGATCACAGAATGACCGCCCGCCGGGGTGGTGCTGTAGCTCAGGAAGTCGCCGGGCCGCACGTCTTCGAGGTTGGTGATGGCACGCCCAAGGCCGTAGCCCACAATGCCGCGTTGTTCGCAGTCGCCGGGGCCTTCGATGTACCA